>NZ_CAWNWX010000026.1:74435-96681 GCF_963878195.1 Aeromonas sp. HMWF016 | reverse complement strand
GGGGTGAGCGTGCTGCTCTGCGCTCTGGTGCTGGTGGCGCTCGCCTCCCAGGTGCTCTATGCGGTGGTGCTGAGTTTTTGCTACGGCGGCTTCTCGCTGTGGCGGCGCAGACGCCGCTTGTTGACCTCTGACGATATTTGCGCCATCAAGTAGCCCCCGAAAAAAGCCCCGCATGCGGGGCTTTTTGTTGCCTGTCAGTGGCTTGCGGGCAGGTCGCTGCGCAAGATGGCGTAGTGGCGCAGGGAGATGAAGCCATCCCCCTTGCGCTCACACTCCCGCGCCGTGCCCTCATAGTGAAAACCGGCCCGCTCGAGCAGACGGGCGGAGGGGAGGTTGGGCTCCTCCACCACCGCCAGCAGGCGGTGCAGCTCGGTAGTGCGGTAAGTGAGCGGCAGCCACAGTTGCAGCGCCGCGCTCATCACCCCCTTGCCCCAATGCTCGGGATAGAGCCAGTAGCCCAGCTCGGCCCGCCGGTGAGTCGGGTCGGCATCGTTGTAGCCGATTGCCCCGAGCGGTTCGCCCGTGTGCCGGTCGCGAATGAGGTGCCAGGCACCGCGCCCGCTGCGGGTTAGCTCGGCATACCACGCCATCTGGGCCTGGCACGCCGTCAGGCTGTCGTAGCTGACGCCATAGTAGGCGACGACCCGCGGATCCGACAGGCCGCGGAAGATGTGGGGCAGGTCGGCATCGGTGACGGGATCCAGTCTGATGTCGGGTTGTGTTGATGTCATGATGATTCCTTGCGGCCAACCTGGGTTGGCCGCGTGAGTTGAGTAATAAGGGATAGATCTGGCTGGCATCAGGCAAAGCCGAGCCGCTCGGCAAGGTGCGCCAGCTCGCTCTGCCACTGCTGCTGCAAGCGCGGGGTCTGGTGTCTGGGCTTGCGGGCCAGATCGGCGGCGAGCAGGGCATCGAGTTCATACCAGCGTGCCAGCAGCGCCTCTTCGTCATCCGCCGGGCTGGCCAGTGCCTGCGCCGTTGCGGGGAGGGCCCGGCTTGCCTTGTCTGCTGCCGGCAAGGGGGCATCGCCGAGCAGTTCGGCATAGGCCCGCTCGGCGCTGTGGGCCTCCCGGATCTGCCCGTCCCTGATCAGCCAGAAGCGGTTGCAGCTGCGCTCGATCAGCTCCCTGTCGTGGGAGACCAGCAGCACGCCCCCCGGGAAGGCGGTAATGGCGTCGGTCAGCTCCTCCTTGCCCGCCAGATCCAGGTGGTTGGTCGGCTCGTCGAGCCAGAGCATGTGGTGGCTGCCGAGCGACAGGGCGAGAAACAGCAGCCGTGCCCGCTCGCCTCCGCTCAAGGTATGCACCTGCTGGCCGTGGCGGGCATAAGGGAAGCCCGCCCGGATCAGCGCCTGACGCCGCGTGGTCTCCGGCAGAGGGGCCAGCGGGTAGAGGGCATCGCTCAGGGTGGCGTCGTCAGCCAGCTGCTGCAGGGACTGATCGTAATAGGCGATGCTGGCGCCGGGGTGGCAGTACCAGCCTGCCTGCGGGCTCTGCGCGGCCAGTTCGCGCCAGCACTGGCGCAGCAGGGAGGACTTGCCGGTGCCGTTGGCACCGAGCAGGGCGACCTTGTCTCCCGCCCGCAGCCAGAGCCCTTCGGCGCGCAGCAGCGGCGGCAGGTCCGGTGCTGGTGATACGTCGAGGGCCTCCAGCCGCAGCAGGGTATCGGCAGGCAGGCTCACTCCGCGCAGCTCGAGCCGCCAGGGGGCCAGCGCCGCCACCTGGCTCTGCTCCTCCTGCAGGCGGGCGATGCGTTTTTCCATGGATTTGGCCTGGCGCACCAGCTTCTCGTTGTCATGCTCCCGCCCCCAAATGGCGAGGCGTTTGCTGCTGGCACTCAGGCGGTCGATCTCTTTTTGCTCGTCAGCCCGGCGCAGGCGGGCCTGCTCATCCTCGGCGGCCAGCTCCGCCCGCGCCTGGCTGCAGGGCAGGGCGAAGCGGTGCAGCTCGCCACCCTGCAGGATCAGGGTCTGCTCGGTGACCCGGTCCAGCAGACGGCCATCGTGGGAGACCAGCACGAAGGCGCCGCGCCAGCCCAGCAGAAACTGCTCGAGCCAGAGCAGGGCGGGCAGATCCAGATGGTTGCTGGGCTCATCGAGCAGCAGCAGGTTGGGTTGGCGCAGCAGGGCACGGCCTATCTGCAGCCGACTGTGCTGGCCGCCGCTCAGCGCACTGACCGGCAGCGCGGCCTGAGCCTCCAGCTGCAGCTCGGCCAGCAGCTTGTCCACTTGCCATTCGGCGGCGGGGTCGTTGGCCAAAGCGTCAAACAGCACAGCGCGGGTGCTGAGGGTTGAGAGCCCGGCGGGCAGTTGCTGGGCCACGAACTCGCAGCGGCAGGCTGCGGCTTGCACGATCCGACCAGCCTGAGGCGTGCGCTCGCCCGCCAGCAGCGCCAGCAGGGTGCTCTTGCCGCAGCCGTTGGCGCCAATCAGGCCGAGCCTGTCGCCTGCGCGGATGCCGAGTTCGAGATTGTCAAATAACGGAAGGTGCCCCGCACTCATCTGCAGGGAATGGGTACTCATCAGGGTTGTCATGCTCTTGCTCTCTTAAATCGCAGGATCGGAAATCCCTGTCATCAGGAGCGCTGGCGACAACGGCAGAGTCGAGAAAGGTCTCGGTATGGAGGGGAGTCGGCTTTGCTCGAACCCGCTATCGCAGCGCGATGGTATGCAGGCAAGAGCAGGCAAATGTGCCGAACAGGCGGGCCGAAATGATCGGGCACGCTTGGATAACCATGTTTTACCTCCTTGTGTTTCGTTATGGCACGGTGCGGCGATTATAAGAAGAGAGCCGGATCCAGTTCAACAATTCATCATCGTTGTGGGAGGGGCCATGGAAAGGTTGCCCATATGGGCCCGCGATTCTCTAATCCCTGGCCCCAAACCCCCTGTTGGATCAACTCATCGGTGATTTGTCGGCAAAAAAAGTGGGATCCGGCTCTCGTTTTGCTTAAAGTGATTCTTTTCCGGCTCAGCCCGGAATGCCCGCAAGGATGCCCTTCAGACGTCAACAGGATGGCCTGGCCAGACTGGCTCACAGAGATGTTACTGCTTCGGTTCTCTTCTTCTCTGTCGCCCTTGCGTGACAGCGCTTCGTTCCGTTCAGTCAGCCCAGGTCCTGCGTCACTCTCATCGAGCATTGTCTCCATCTGCTGCGAGTGAATCATGAGCGAATCGGTTTTTGAGATCCATGACTGGACCCTGAGCGTTGACGACAACACGCTCTGTCGTCCCGACCGCGAGGTCTACCTCGAACCCCGGCTGGTCAACCTGTTGCGGTTTCTGGCCCGCAATGCCGGCACCGTGTTTGGTCGCGATGCCCTGATCAACGAGGTGTGGGACGGCGCCGAGGTGACCGATCAGGTAGTGACCCAGTCCATCTTCGAACTGCGCAAGATCCTCAAAGATGGTCGCACTGATGCGACCGACTATATCGTCACCGTGCCCAAGCGTGGCTACAAACTGGTGGCGCCGGTACGGCCGCAACAGGAGCTGGTCGCTGCCGAGGAGCATGTGGTCTCCTCTGCCAATTCCCAGCTCAATCCGACCCTCTCCGACCTCAGTCCACCCGCTGAGGATGAGCCACTCTCCAATATGGCCCCTTTTCCCGCCGGGCCCCTGACCCGTGCCATCTCCAACCATGCCAAGGATGCCCGCAGCCGCTGGAAGATGGTGAGTTTCGATATCTTCGTGGCAGTCATTCTGGTTGCCATCGTCAGCCTGCTCAGTTACCAGCACACGGCGCCACAGGTGCACTCCATGCTGGATCCCAACCTGCTGGTGTTCCGTTTCCACTCCGGCATGGATGACAACAACGAGAACGTCCGCCTTGCCGATGGCATCACTCGCGCCCTGATGGCCGAGGTAGCGGCGACGACGCCACTGCGGGTGCAGTATGGCGCCACCACCCTGATGGGGGGCATCATGCCCGGCAAGGAGCTGAGCGTGCGGGTCTCGCGCCAGCCGCGCGGCACCTACCTCGATCTGGAGTACCGCAATATCAACACCAACCGGGTGCTGTTCAGCCACCAGTACCAGCTCAGCCGCCATAACGTGCATGGCGTGCTGCAGGAGAGCAGTCAGGATCTGCTGCGCGCCCTCGATCAGCCGGATGCCGAGTCGGGCATGGGGTGGCCGACCGATGATGCCTCCCTGATGGCGATGATGGAGGCTCACTACTACACCAACAGCCGGGATCCGGTCGCCCTCAAGCGCGGTATCGAGCTGCTGGAGGAGGCGCTGGCGCTCCAGCCAGATCAACCGCTGCTGCTGGCGGAGCGCTATCTGGCCGGTGAGGTGCTGGCAACCCTGGCTGGCAAGTCCGAGAGCGAACGGCTGCAGGAGGTGGGAACCCATCTCGCCCGCGTAGTGCAAAATGGTGGCGCCATGCCATCCCGGGTGTGGGAGGCGCTGGCGCTGCAGGCGGTGCTCAACAGCGAGCAGCAGCAGGCGAACTATCTGCTGGAGCTGGCGGCAAAACGCGGCCGCTCGGTGCTCTATTACATACTGCAGGGCAAGCTGGCGGAGCTGGACGGCCGCCCGGAAGAGGCTGGGGATGCCTACAGTCAGGCGTTCCTGATGGAGGCGACCGAGCAGACCTATCTGCTCTGCCAGCAGCTCGGTTTCTACAGCAATATGGAGACCCTCACCCCGGCTCTGTTCGATGCGCTGGGTCAGAGCAAGGTGAAGCTCTTCTAATCCTGCGCCCTTTGTTGCGGCCGACATGACATCCTGCCCTTCGCTCAGGCCACCTTCGGGTGGCCTGAGCCGTTTCTGGCCGCCTTTATCAGGTTTGAGGCTCCTGAAAAGAGGCTATCTGCAAGCTATATCGTGGTGAGCAACCCCGGGTGATCTTCCGGCGAACCGTGCCGGGAACCCCGTTGGTTCTTGTCGCTTCTCTGCATCATCCATTTCCCGCATTCCCGTACATCCAGCTATGTCCAGCCGGAGCGAACTTCTTCCGATTACGTCATTTAGCGCATATGGCCATGGTGCCGCACGGGTTGCCAACAGTGCATTGAGCAGGCTGATGCCCCTTCGTCTGAGGAGCGGCAGCCATGCAAGGAGAGAGTGAACTGCATGCCGGATGGCGCTTATGGCGATGGGATTGGTCGGGTCGATGAGATGGATAGGACGGGAGAGATGGGGGTGGCTCTGTTCGAGTTCCTTTATCCCGGGTTTATCGCGGGAAAAATATCAAGACGGCGAGATAAAGGGGTTATCAAGGCGAAAAAACCGGGACTCCGGATATCAAGGTTTTATCAAGATGGTGGTGTGGGTTGGTGTCAATTAGCTGTTTTTAAATGGTTTTTATCAAAAACGACAGGGCAGCGAAAAAAGTTGCCTCATATTTTTATCCGTTAGCTGCTCCTTATGTTTTTCGGGGACGAGAGGCCTAGTCTGTGCCCATTCGTTGGCCGGACGTTGTGCCAACTGTGTATGTGACGACCCGACCTTTTTAAAGACCCGGAGATCTTATGTCCCTAGATACGAGCAAGAAGATCGGCCTTATCGCCTGTACAGGTGTAGTGGCCGGCAACATGATGGGGAGCGGTATCGCACTGCTGCCTTCCGCACTGGCCAACATAGGTTCCATTTCTGTATTCAGCTGGGCTATCTGTCTGGTAGGCGCCATGGGCCTCGCCTTCGTTTTCGCCCGCCTCGCTACCAAGAACCCGCAAGAGGGTGGCCCCATTGCCTACGCCGGTGAGATCTCTCCGGTATTCGGTTTCCAGACCGGTGTGCTCTACTACCACGCCAACTGGATCGGTAACCTGGCCATCGCCATTACCGGCGTCTCCTACCTCTCCGTCTTTTTCCCCATTCTCAACAGCCCGATCCCGGCCGCTGCAGCCACCATCGCCGCCGTCTGGGTCTTCACCTTCGTCAACCTGCTTGGCGGTAGCTGGGTGAGCCGACTCTGTACTCTGGGTCTGGTATTGATCCTGCTGCCGGTGGTGGGTACCGCTCTGGTAGGCTGGACTCACTTTGACAGCGCCGTCTACAGCCAGAACTGGAACACCACCAGTGGTAGCGACCTGCATGCGGTCATCAGTGCTGTGTTGATCTGCCTCTGGTCCTTCGTTGGTGTTGAATCTGCTGCCGTCTCTTCCGGCATGGTTAAGAATCCGAAACGTACCGTACCGCTCGCCACCATGCTGGGTACCGGTATCGCAGGGGTTATCTACATCCTCTCTACCCAGGTGATCAGCGGCATGTTCCCGGCCGGTGAGGTGGCTGCTTCCGGCGCCCCGTTTGCCATGGCCTCTTCCGCTATCTTCGGTAGCTGGTCTGCTCCGTTCGTCTCTGCCTTCACCGCTCTGGCCTGCTTCACCTCGCTCGGTTCCTGGATGATGCTGGTAGGCGAGGCGGGCAAGCGTGCCGCCAACGACGGCAACTTCCCGAAAATCTACGGCGAAGTGGACAAGAACGGCGTGGCCAAGAAGGGTCTGATCCTCGGCTCCTTGAAGATGACTGCCCTGATGATTGGCCTGACCGCCTTCACCTCCCAGTCCGCTCATGCTGCCGACTTGTTCAACGTGCTGACAACAGATGCGGTGCTGCTGACCATGCTGCCCTACTTCTACTCCAGCATTAACCTGATCCGCTTCGAGGGCATGACCTCCCGCAGCATCGGCGCCATGATCTTCTCCGGTGTGGCCTGCGTCTTCTGTCTGGTAGCCCTGATGGGTGCCAAGGGTTCCAACCTCACAGCTACCTTCGTGGTGTCGCTCATCATCCTGATGTTCTACGCCAAAAAACTGGGTCTGCGTCAGCACGATGCCCTGCTGAACGAACAACCCAGCAACTGATTTCCCCTTTTATCTTCCGAGCGCTCTTCACTCACCATCCCTGATGGAGAGCGCCCCTTTACGTGTGGAGCATTACGATGAATATCATTGCCATCCTCAACCACCTCGGCGTTTTCTTTAAAGAAGAACCCATTCGCCAGCTGCAAGCCTCCCTCGAGCGCAAGGGTTTCGAGGTTGTTTATCCGGTCGACGTTGCCGACCTGCTGAAACTGATTGAGAAGAACCCCCGCGTTTGCGGCGCCATCTTCGACTGGGACAAATACTCTCTGGGTCTGTGCAAGGAGATCCACGATCGCAACGAGAAGCTGCCGATCTTCGCCTTCGCCAACGACCAGTCCACCCTGGACATTCACCTGACCGACCTGCGTCTGAACGTGCACTTCTTCGAGTACCGTCTCGGCATGGCTGACGACATCGCCCTCAAGATGGGTCAGGCCACTCAGGAGTATCAGGACGCCATCCTGCCGCCGTTCACCAAGGCGCTGTTCAAGTACGTGGAAGAGGGTAAATATACCTTCTGTACTCCGGGTCACATGGGCGGTACCGCCTTCCAGATGAGCCCGGCCGGCAGCATCTTCTATGACTTCTACGGCCCGAACGCGTTCAAGGCTGACGTCTCCATCTCCATGCCGGAGCTGGGCTCCCTGCTGGATCACTCCGGTCCGCACAAGGAAGCCGAAGAGTACATCGCCCGTACCTTCAACGCCGATCGCTCCTACATCGTTACCAACGGCACCTCCACTGCCAACAAGATCGTCGGCATGTACTCCGCGCCGGCGGGCAGCACCGTGCTGGTTGACCGCAACTGCCACAAGTCGCTCACTCACCTGATGATGATGAACGACGTGACTCCGATCTATTTCCGTCCGACCCGCAACGCCTACGGCATTCTGGGTGGTATCCCGCAGAGCGAATTCAGCCGTGAAACCATCGCTGCCAAGGTTGCCGCGACACCGGGTGCCGAGGCTCCCCGTTACGCCGTAGTGACCAACTCCACCTATGATGGCCTGCTCTACAACACCGGCTTCATCAAGGAGAGTCTGGATACTCCTTACATCCACTTCGACAGTGCCTGGGTGCCTTACACCAACTTCAGCCCGATCTACGAAGGCAAGTGCGGCATGAGCGGCGAAGCGATGCCGGGCAAGGTGTTCTACGAAACCCAGTCCACCCACAAGCTGCTGGCGGCCTTCTCCCAGGCCTCGATGATCCATATCAAGGGTGACGTGGAGGAGGAGACCTTCAACGAAGCCTTCATGATGCACACCTCCACCTCGCCGCAGTACGGCATCGTGGCATCAACCGAGATCTCCGCTGCCATGATGCGTGGCAACACCGGCAAGCGTCTGATCAAGGACTCCATCGATCGCGCCATCTCCTTCCGCAAAGAGATCAAGCGTCTGCGTGATCAGAGCGAAGGCTGGTTCTTCGACGTATGGCAGCCGGACAACATCGACACCGTCGAGTGCTGGAAGCTGGATCCGAAAGATGACTGGCACGGCTTCAAGGACATCGATGACAACCACATGTACCTGGATCCGATCAAGGTCACTCTGCTGACTCCGGGTATGGGTCGTGACGGCCAGCTGCTGGAGAAGGGCATCCCTGCCTCTCTGGTCTCCAAGTTCCTGGACGAGCGCGGCATCGTGGTCGAGAAGACCGGCCCCTACAACATGCTGTTCCTCTTCTCCATCGGTATCGATCAGTCCAAGGCGATGCAGCTGCTGCGCGCCCTGACCGAGTTCAAGCGCGGCTACGACCTGAACCTGACCATCAAGAGCATCCTGCCGAGCCTCTATCGTGAAGACCCGAGCTTCTACGAAGGGATGCGCATTCAGGAGCTGGCGCAGCGCATTCACGAGCTGACCAGCAAGTACCGTCTGCCGGAGCTGATGTTCAAGGCGTTCGATGTACTGCCGGAGATGAAGATGACTCCGCACGCCGCATGGCAGCAAGAGCTGGCCGGCAACGTGGTGGAAGTGCCGCTGCGTGACATGGTTGACCGCATCAGCGCCAACATGATCCTGCCGTACCCGCCGGGAGTACCGCTGGTTCTGCCGGGCGAGATGGTGACCAGGGATTCTCTGCCGGTGCTCGAATTCCTCGAGATGCTGTGCGAGATCGGTGCCCACTACCCGGGCTTCGAGACCGACATCCACGGCCTCTATCGTCAGGCCGATGGCAGCTACACCGTCAAGGTGCTGCGTTAATCACAGTGACAACAACGGGCCGCAAGGCCCGTTTTTCCCTCCGGAATTTCTCTTTTCTTGCGTGAGTCATCATGAAGCGAGTGCTCTCCATTCAATCCCATGTGGTCTTTGGCTGTGCCGGCAACAGTGCCGCCGTCTTTCCCATGCGTCGCCTCGGCATCGAGGTGTGGCCGATGAATACGGTGCAGTTCTCCAACCACACCCAGTACAGTGAGGGGTGGCAGGGGATGGTGATGCCGGCGGGCCATATCGCCCAGCTGGTGGATGGGCTGGCGGAGATCGGCGTGCTGGCCCAGTGCGATGCGCTGCTCAGTGGCTATCTCGGTTCGGCCGAACAGGGGGAGGAGATCCTGGCGGCGGTGGCCCGGCTTAAGGCATGCAATCCCGGTGCCCTCTACTTCTGCGATCCCGTGATGGGTCACCCGGACAAGGGGTGCATAGTGGCGCCCGGCGTCACCGACTTTTTCCGGGAGCGGGCCTTGCCCAGCGCAGATCTGCTGGCCCCCAACCTGCTGGAGCTGGAGCAGCTGACCGGTCGCGACATCGGCAATGTCTCGCAGGCGCTGGCGGCGTGCCAGCAGCTGCGCGAGCAGGGGGTCAAGATGGTGCTGGTGAAACATCTGGGCAAAGCCGGCTTTGCCATGGATCGCTTCGAGATGCTGCTGGTGTGCGAGGAGGGGGCGTTTCACCTCTCGCGTCCGCTCTACCCTTTTGCTCGCCACCCCATCGGAGTCGGGGATCTGCTAAGCGCCACCATGCTGGCCAATCTGCTGGCCGGTTTCACTCCGGTGGTGGCGTTCGAGCGTACCAATGCCAGTGTCGATGCGGTGCTGGCTCGCACTTGGTTGACTGGGGCCTATGAGCTGCAACTGGTGGCGGCCCAGCATGAGATGGCGCTGCCGCTGGTGCGTACCCGGGCCACTCGCCTTGAGTAGATGCGTCGCCGATTCTGGATACAAAAAAGCCCTGCTGGTCAGGGCTTTTTCTATTTCTGAAGCATGGGGGGCTGTCGCGCCTTAATCCTTGGGATCCTTGAGCGCCTCGATCACATCCTCCTTGGGCCCGAGTCCCTCGACATGGTTGAAGGTGTCGAGCCCCTCCTGCGCACTGATGGTAAAGGCGTCGGCGCTCAGGTAGCTGCCGCTGCCAGCGCTCTCCATGATGACCACCAGCTCGGGCTGCTTGTCACCGTTGAGATCCAGCAATTTCAGCTCCTTGATGGAGCCATCGCGCGGCAGCACCTTGCCGTCGATGAACTGATCCAGCGGGAACTGGGGGTTGGCGCCGGAGTAGAGGCGCACGTCGTAGCTGCCGATGGAGGCGGGTTCACCGCGTCCTTCAGCTACCGTGATCACCTGACCGGAAGGGAGTGTCAGCTGTTTGCTAAATCCCTCTTCGGCTTGAACTGATGTACCAATAACCAAAAGAAATAATAATGCTCGGTTCATGGCAGCTCCTGTCATGTGTTGGCTATTTGGATGAAAGGTATTCATTTGTTTCTTGAGTTCACTACTTTGGAAACAACTGTTCTTCTGGAAAATCACTTTCACTTTCCCAATATATGGGTTCGCTTCTACTTGAAATAGTAAATATGCCTTTGTCGAGAGTTAGTCTGCTAAATGTGGTTTTGGTCGACTCGCCATCCCACTCACCTTGTTTAGGGATATCTGGGAAAGAACTTACTACCAAAAAACCGGAGGGAACTTCGCGCCAATTAGCCCTTAGTGCTGATAAAAGTGTCCATGTTTTGTTTATATCAGATCCTTTTAGCGGTAAAAAATGGATGCCTTTGGGTGATGCAGTAAAAGGTCGTGATTCCACACCATTAAATCCTCCGGCTCCCATAGAGCGATCTTCATCCAGAAGAAATACTGGTTTTGCTTGATCTACCAACTTGGTAGGACTGATTTTTGCTAAACGAAATACCTTCAATCGAGCAAGTTGTTCATTGTTTGTGCCAAAAATGCGTATTTCTGCGTTGACCAGAGGTGGTTCCCAAGGGCCTTCAGCTTCAGAATAAAAACCCGCATTTGGATCCGATACAACGCGAGAATCCTGATACAGACAAATACGAAGATCCTGTGAGGGATAGCACTCTCGCTGTTTGATGGTACTGGCCCAAGCTTCAGTAGCACTCGCATATAGGGAAAGAAGTCCCAGAGCCAGAAGCGTCTTGTTCATATTTTTCTCTTTGGTATCAGGGCCCATGATTGGGCCCTGCTTTTTATCATTACCAGATCTTCACCCGTTTCTGGGGCGGCAGATAGAGCTTGTCTCCCGGCTGGATGTTGAATGCCTCGTAGAAGGCGGGAATATTCGGCACCACGCCGTTGACCCGGTACTCGGGCGGCGAGTGTGGGTCGGAGCGCAGCAGCATCTGCATCAGCTCGGGACGATACATCCCTTTCCACACCTGCGCCCAGCCGAGGAAGAAACGCTGCTCGCCGGTGAAGCCGTCCAGCACCGGCGCCTCCTTGCCATCGAGCGACAGCTCGTAGGCCTTGTGGGCTATGGTGAGGCCGCCCAGATCGCCGATGTTCTCGCCCAGGGTGAACTGGCCGTTGACGAACTGGCCGTTGATGGGCTCGAAGCGGTTGTACTGGGCCACCAGCCGGCTGGTGCGGAAGCGGAACTCCTTGAGATCCTGCGGCGTCCACCAGTCGCGCATCATGCCGTCGCCGTCGGATTTGGCCCCCTGATCATCAAAACCGTGGCCCATCTCGTGGCCGATCACCCCGCCGATGGCGCCATAGTTGACTGCGTCATCAGCTGTCATGTCGAAGAAGGGGGGCTGCAAAATGGCCGCCGGGAAGACGATCTCGTTGTTGCTCGGGTTGTAGTAGGCGTTCACCGTCTGCGGCGACATGTGCCACTCGTCCCGATCGACCGGCTTGCCGAGGCGAGCCAGATTGTCGGCATATTCGAAGGCCTGCGAGCGCTGCAGGTTGCCCACCAGATCGTCCGCTTTGATGGCGATGGCGCTGTAATCCTTCCACTTGTCGGGGTAGCCGATCTTGGGTCGGAACTTGGCCAGCTTCTCGAGCGCCTGGGTCTTGGTCTCCGGCGACATCCAGTCCAGCTCTTCAATGCTCTGGCGATAGGCGGTGCGCAGGTTCTCCACCAGCTGCTCCATCCGCTCCTTGGCCGCGGGCGGGAAATAACGGGCCACATAGAGCTGGCCGACCGCTTCGCCCAGATGATCGTTCAGCACCCCCAGCCCACGCTCCCAGCTGGCCCGCTGCTTGGGCGTGCCGCTCAGGGTGGTGCCGTAGAAGGCGAAGTTGGCCCGATCGGTCTCGCTGTCGAGATAGGGGGCGTAGTCGGTCAGTAGTTGCCACTTGAGGTAGGCCTGCCAGTCGGCGATGGGAGTTTGGGCCATCACCTGATCCAGCGCGCTCAGATAGGTCGGCTGGCCGATGACGAGCTCTGGCTGGGCTGCGATGCCCGCGGCGTTCAGATAAGCCTGCCAGTCGAGATGAGGGGCGAGCCGCGCCAGTTCGCTGGCGGGGCGCTTGTTGTAGTTCTTCTCCCGAGCCCGCAGGGCCACGTTGTCCCACTGGATGGTGGCGAGCCGGGTTTCGAGGGCCAGAATGCGTTTTGCCTTGCCGCTCGGGTCAGACTCGCCGAGGCGGCTCAGCATGGCGGCGATGTGCTGCTGATACTTCTGGCGCAGCGCCTGACTGTCGGGATCCTGCTTGAGGTAGTAGTCCCGATCCGGCAGCCCCAGTCCCCCCTGATAGAGGTAGACCGCATAGCGATCCGGCGCCTTGGCGTCGGCATCGATCCAGATACCGAACGGTGCGCCACCGCCCATACGGCCACTTTGGGCAAAGGCGCGGGCCAGTGCCGCCTGATCATGGATCCGGTCGATGTCGGCAAGGGCGGGGGCCAACGGGGTTAGCCCCTTGGCATCGCGGCCTGCCTGATCCAGATAACTGGCGTAGAGATCGCGGATCTGTTGGGTCGGCGTGCCGGTGGCGGTCTGCTGATGGGCCAGCCCTTCGACCAGCACTCGCACGTCGGCGAGAGATTTGTCCCGCAGCATGTAGAAGGCGCCATCGGCGGGGCGATCGTCGGGGATCTTGACGGTGGCAAGCCACTTTCCGTTGACGTAGCGGAAGAAGTCATCACCGGGTTTGACCCGGGTATCCATATTGGCCAGCGCCAGTCCGGAGTGTTTCGGTGCGCTCTCGGGCGCCTGGCTGCAACCAGCCAATAGGGCCAGCCCGATAAGGCCGGCCAGAATGCTTTTCTTGTTGTTCATGGGATCTGATTCCACATCGGGTTGTTTGCTTCCCTGTCTGCGCCTCTTCTGAACTGGTGACTTTCGGGTCTGCGCAGGCGAGCCCTACTCTAGGGTGGGTTGCCGTGCCGGCGCAAGCGGCGTCGTCAGGATAAATAATCCCGAACGAGCCCCTAGTCGCCGCAGTGCAGCTTGCCAGCCGCGACTCTGCTAAGATCGGCCGGTCCGTTTTGGGGAAGCCTATGATTTCTCATCTTTATTCTCGCTTTTGTCTGACTCTGCCAGAACCGGAAGGTTCCACTCGCCTGCTGGTGGCCTTCAGCGGTGGCCTTGATTCTACCCTGCTACTGGCGCTGGCAGCGCAATTTGCCCGTGAGCGCGGCCTGCCGCTTCGAGCCCTGCACGTGCACCACGGTCTCAGCTCCCATGCCGATGAGTGGGTCGCTCATTGTGAAGCCGTGTGTCGGCAATTGGCGGTGGAACTGCTGGTCGAGCGGGTAACCCTTGCCCGCGGCAATGGCGAGAGTCTGGAAGCGCAGGCACGCACCGCCCGCTACCAGCGGCTGATGGCGCACATGACGGAGGGGGAGTGGCTGCTCACTGCCCACCATCAGGATGATCAGCTGGAGACCCTGCTGCTGGCCCTCAAGCGCGGCGCCGGTCTGCGCGGTCTGGCCGGCATCCTGCCAAGCCAGCCCTTTGCTGGCGGTCTGCTGCTGCGGCCGCTGCTCGAGATCAGCCGGGCCGAACTGGCCGAGGTTGCCGCCACCCTGCCTTATGGTTGGGTCGAGGATGAGAGCAATCAGGATGTGAGTTATGACCGCAATTTTCTGCGCCAGACGCTTATCCCCCAGCTCAAGGCGCGCTGGCCTGCCATTGCCCGTACTGCCGTCCGCAGCATGGCGCTGTGTGCCGAGCAGGAGGCGCTGCTGGACGAGCTGGCCGAGAGCGACTGGCAGCTGGCCGGCGAAGGGGAGGCGCTCCATATCGGCCCGCTGCACGCCCTCTCGCCGACCCGGCGCAACAACCTGCTGCGCTACTGGATCCGCCGTCAGGGAGGCGAGATGCCATCGCGCGAGCAGCTTGCGAGGTTGTGGCAGGAGGTGGCGCTGGCGCGGCCCGATGCCAACCCGCAGCTCAACTGGGGCGGTCTGAGTTGCCGCCGTTTTCAGGAGCGCCTCTATCTGGTCGCTCCGGGTCTGCAATCTTGCCATCAGGTGCTGGCGCTGACGCCGGGCGAGCCGCTTACCCTGCCGGATGGGTTGGGTGAACTGGTGGTGCGTATGGAGAAAGCGGGAGAGGGGTTGCTGCGTTTGCCGCGGCCGGAGGAGCCTCTGTCGGTGCGCTTTGGCGTGGCGCCGGGGGCCATGCTGAAGCCGGTGGGACGCGGTGGCAGCCGACGCTTGAAGAAGCTGCTGCAGGAGTACGGCGTGCCGTCGTGGCAGCGGGGGCGGATCCCTATCCTCTACTATGGCGAGCAGGTCGCGGCTGTGGTCGGACTCTTTGTCTGCGACGGATTTATGGCAGAGCAGGGGGGGCTTTCATGTCAATGGTTGCCAACGCAAGGGGGGTTGCTGTTGCCTGAGCAGGAACCTGAGTGAAAAAAGGGCTCCGGTCACATGGCTGCATGTGCCGGAGCAAAGAAGAGTACCCGGTTATTCCGCGAGGCCGGCTTTGCCGGCTTTTTTGCGGGCGTAGAGGTGGCTGTCTGCCGCCTCGTAAAGAGCTTGTACACTGACGCCTGATTGCCAGCTGGCGGCCCCCAGACTGCAACCGACCGAGAAAGTGCTGAGCTCCTTGTTGGTCATCAGCATGTGCTGCAGGCGCAGCCAGACCGGGCGCCACGCCTCGGGTTCGGCCGGTTGCAGCAGCAGGGCGAACTCATCCCCCCCGAGCCGGAAGGCCTGATCCGTACTGCGGATGCACCCCTTGAGCAGCTGGGCAAAGCGGCTCAGTACCAGATCCCCGACCGGGTGGCCCCAGGTGTCGTTGATCTGCTTGAAGCGATCGAGATCTAGCAGCACCAGCACCAGACCATGGGGCTCGCGGCTGTGCTGCTCGATGGCGCGGCCAATCGCTTCGTCAAAATAGGATCGGTTGCCAAGGCCGGTCAGGTGATCGAGGCGCACCTGCTGATCCAGCTTCTCCAGCCGCATGTAGAGCGGCAGCAACAGGCTGAGCAGCTGATGGTACTGCAGCAGCACACGCTGCTGGCTGCCGCTCAGCGGGTGTTCCAGCTCGTAGTGGAGTTGGCCGAGTAGCTGCTCATGCTGGCCGCGCAGCTCGAACAGGTAGCTGTGCAGGTTGAGGGTGGCCATCGGTGGGTGCTGGATCAGTACATGGGGGTGGCTACCGTCCATATAGAGACTGTGGATCCTGACAATTTTTGCCGCTCGATCGGCAAAAGTTGTCAGCAGGCCGCCGAGCTCGTGCTGCCCCAGCAACTGCTCCAGCAACTGATTGCGTTCTACGCTGGGCAAGGGCGTGAGCCGCTCCATCTGGCGAACCCACTGCTCGATGCCATGGCTAAAGCCATTGAGTGACGATCTGTTTTCCATGGTCTTCCACCTGTAACCACTTGACTGCTCCCCTTCACCTGCAATTGGCATGCCCAATATATGTTTCCTGAGCCAAGGATCGGCTGACTAGACTTAAGTTGATAAAAAGGAGGGGAAAATTTGTACACAGACCTGCTGATCCTGCTCTTCGCCGCCGTCCTGCTGGTGGCAATTTTCCGACGCTTCGGCTTGCCGGTGATCCTCGCCTACCTGATTGCCGGCGTACTTCTGGGCCCGCACGGGCTGGCGGTGATCACCGGCCAGTCGATCATGCAGACCATCGCCGAGCTCGGGATCGTCTTTCTGATGTTCTCGCTGGGGCTGGAGTTCTCCCTCCCCAAGCTGCTGGCGATGCGCTATCTGGTGTTGGGAGTAGGCGGCTTGCAGGTGCTGCTCACCTCGCTGCTCTTCTTCTGGTTTGGCTGGCATCTGGGGCTGAGTCTGGCGCAGGCGCTGGTGGTGGGGGGCACGCTGGCGCTCTCCTCGACGGCGGTGGTGATCAAGCAGCTGGGCGAGCAGAAGCAGCTCCATACCCGTCGTGCCCAGTTGGGGGTGAGTGTGCTGCTGTTTCAGGATCTGGCGGTGGTGCCCCTGCTGGTGATGATCCCCATTCTGGCCGAGCCACAGGTGCAGGGCAGCGCGCTGGCTGCCGAGATCGCCTGGGCGATTCTCAAGGGGAGCTTTGCCCTGTTGAGCTTGCTGGCAGTGGGCAAGTGGCTGTTGCCGCTGCTGTTTCATGAGGTGGCGCGGGCCCGCTCCGACGAACTGTTCGTGCTGAGCGCCCTGCTGGTGGCGTTGCTGGCCGCTTTCATGACCTATTCGCTCGGCCTCTCGATGGCGCTGGGAGCCTTTCTGGCCGGCATGATGCTGGGGGAGTCCCACTATCGCCATCAGCTTGAAGTGGATATCAAGCCCTTTCGCGACGTGCTGATGGGGCTCTTTTTCATCACCATCGGGATGAACATGGACTGGGTGTTGGTGGCGCAGGCATGGTGGCAGGTGTTGCTCTGCGTGGTGCTGCTAGTGCTCTGCAAATCCCTGCTGGTGCTGCTGGCCGGCCGGCTGATGGGGGAGCGCAAGCGCGACAGCATGGCGGCCGGTATCATGTTGAGTCAGGTGGGGGAGTTCGGCTTTGTACTGCTGGCGTTGGCGCTCCACCACGGCCTGCTGGATCCGCAACTGGTCTCCCGGCTGATTGGCATCGGCATCATCTCCATCGCCATGACCCCCTGGCTGGTCACGCAGGCCCACTCGCTGGCCCGCAGTCTGACCGATCCGGCGCTGTTGACCCGCTCCGAAGTCGCCCAGTCCGGGCTTAGCAAGAGCCAGCACGTCATCATTGCCGGATTTGGTCGGGCGGGGCAGACCTGTGCCCGTTTTCTCAAGCTTGAGGAGATCCCGTTTCTGGCGCTCGACCTTGATCCGGAGCGGGTGAGCGAGGCCAAGCTGGCAGGGGAGCAGGTGGCCTTTGGCGATGCCAGCCGGCGCGATATCCTGCTGGCGGCCGGTCTGCTGCGGGCCCGGCTGGTGATCATCACCTTCGACGATCGCAAGCGGGTGGAGGCGATGCTGGCGCTGATCCGCGAGTTGGCAGGAGAGCTCAAGGTGCTGGTACGCACCCGGGATGACAGCTTTCTCGAGCAGTACAAGCTGGCGGGAGCCTTCGAGGTGATCCCGGAATCCCAAGAGGGGGCTCTGATGCTGGTCTCCCATCTGCTGGTCAATTGCGATATTCCCCTCGGGCGGGTGATCCGGCGCATGGAGCATGAGCGCAGCAGCCAGTACCGCTTTCTGCACGGCTTCTACTGGGGAGATAAGAGCGCCAACAACCTTGAGGCTGACCAGCTGCTCGAGCGTCTCCACCCATTGATGCTGCATGATCAGGCGTGGGCTGTGGGGCGCGAAGTGCGGGAGCTGCCGCTGGATGAGGTGAGGATCAAGGAGGTTCAGCGTGGCGATCAGATGCTGGAGCCTCGGGATGAGCTGACCCTGCAGGCTGGCGATCGGCTGATCCTGTTTGGTTCCGCGGTCGCCATCGAGCAGGCGGAGCAGCGCCTGCTCGAGGGGCGCTGAGAAGCGTTACTCTTTCTCCTTTGGCTGAGCCTCGATGCCGAGAAAGTCGATCACCCGGGCCTGCTCCCTCAGGGTGTCCCGATAGCCCAGCTTGATCAGCTGCTGGCAGTAGCCCGGATAGAACATCAGAAAACTGGCCAGACTGCTGGTCTCATCCCCCTTCACCCCCAACACGCGCAACAGGCGGCGCAACTGCACCGGCAGCTTGCGCAGATAGGCCAGCGCGATGGCATCGAGATCTTCGCTTGGCTTGAGCACGCAGGTCTCCACCCGCTTCAGCTTGAGGCGATTGCGCTCCCGCTCCGGAATAAGATCCAGAGTCTGGTTGATGCGCCACAGCCGCTCCAGATCGGAGTTGAGGGTGTCGGTAAAGACGGTATCGAGCAGATGGCTGGCGATATTGGAGCTGGTGAGATGGCCATGGTGGTGAGTGGGTGCCGAGTGTGCCGGCGGATCGAGAGTGATCAGCAGGATCCGCTCCGCCCCCAGATGGATGGCGGGGCTGAGCGGGCTCAGCTGATGGATTGAGCCGTCGCCGTAGAACTTGTCGCCGATATGGGTTGCCGGAAAGACAAAGGGGAGCGCCGAGGAGGCGAGCAGATGATCCGAGGTAAGCAGGGTGCGCACCCCACGCCGTCTGGCTCGCTCCCAGGGATGGTGGTCGGCCCGCCCCTGAAAAAAGGTGGTGGAGAGACCGTCGTCGTAGTCTGATGCCGTGATGGCAAGCGCCTCCAGACTGCCGTAGAGGATGTTGTCATCGATGCGGTGATAGTCGATGAGCTGATCCAGCAGGCGGCGCAGCGGCGCGTTGTCAAACAGATGAAAGGCGTGGTTGGTATCGGGATTGATGAGGCCAGCCGAGCCTTCGTACATCAGTCGCCACAGCAGGCGCCCCGGGTGAAAATCGAAGATGTGGTGGGTCTCGAAGCGGCGCCAGACCCACTCCAGCTTGCGCACGCCCAGATGAAAGCTGGAGGCGTAGCAGGCGAGTGCGGTGACGTTGATGGCCCCGGCCGAGGTGCCGCACAGAATGGGAAAAGGGATGCCGAGATTGCGCGGATAGAGCTCCGCCACGGCCTTGAGAGCGCCGACCTGATAGGCGGCGCGCGCTCCGCCTCCGGTGAGCAACAACGCTGTATTGGGTCTGGCCATATGCTGGCGCCTTATAGTGTTCTGACAAGGATGCTCCCACTGACAAATTAACTATAAGGCGCTGTATCAAATATAAAAACGGGCGCTTGCCCGTTTTTTTCATGGTCCCCGGTCAAAGGGCACGGTGGGGATTTTCCGGTCGAGCCAGCTGATCGAAGGCGGCGAATACCGGCGCACTGGCAAGAATGCGACCGTGGCCCAGACCCCGGGTGCTCACCAGCCGGGTATGCCCATCCTGGCTGGCCCGCAGGGAGTCGCTATGGGGGGCGAATCTGTCCTCTTCGTCGTGCACTATGATGGCCTCGCCGCTGCGGCTGGCAAGGCGACCCAGTGGATCGACCGTGCTCAAGGGGTGCTGATACTCCTGCTCAATCTCCTTGACCACCGCATCGAACAGCCGGATGGAGTAGCCGGAGCGTGCCACCATGCCGTAGAGCTGGGGCACATAGTCGAGCACCGGCGAGATGAGCAGCAGCGGCAGTCCGTCGAGATGCTGCTGGCGGCTGGAGAGGGTGACGGCGCCCCCCATGCTGTGGGCGATAACCCCATGGACAGGGCCCACTTCCGTAGCCAGCCGGGCGGCCAGTTCGTCGAAGGCGCGCACGAAGCGGGGTAGGTGGCCGGTATGACCGGCGCTGTGGCCGTGGGCCGGGTGATCGTAGGCTATTGCCGTAAAACCCTGCGCGGCGATGTGACTCATCAGCGGATAGAACTGGCTGGCACTGCCTGACCAGCCGTGCATCAGCAGCCAGAGCGGCCCCTGACCGAGCCGGTAGCTCATCAGTGTCCCTTCGCTGGTATGGACGGCCTGCTTGACCAGACCGGCTGGCGCTGCGTTGTCCCGCTGGTTGCGCTGGGGGGTCAGCAGCAACTTGCTGGCAGTGCGCTTGGCATGGCCGGGTGCCAGGGTATGGTGCAATCGGGTGCCGATCCCCAGCAGCCATTTGCTCGGGCTGAAGCGGCGGGTGTTGAAGTAGATCTTGCTGCTCATGGTCATCCTGTGGTTTTTATGTGCGAACGGTCGTGCTTTTTTGTTGGTTTTAAAAAAGGATTGCCAGGAGATCAGCGCCAGCTGGCGAGCAGATCTTCCACTTCGGGCCAGAAGTGGCGGGCCGGATCCTGACACAGATTGAGGGCGTTGAACACCTGATCCGCCAGATAGAGGCCATAAAGGCGGTAGACGGCACGCCAGGGATCCATCCCCTCGCGCCACTCCCCCTCTACCTGTCCCTGTGTCACCTGACGAGCCAGATAGTCGAGCCAGAAGCGCACCAGCTGGCGGGCTGCCTGCTGCACCTCACCCTCCTGCGCCGAAGTCCAGGCATCGAGAAACATGCAGCGACCGGCAAAGCTCTGGTTCCAGGCCAGCCAGGCCTGCAACAGGGCGATCAGCTTGTCGTGTTGGCTCTGGTATTCCTGCTGGCGCACTGGCTGGATCACCCGTGTCCGAAACACTTCGGCAGCGAACTCCAGCACGGCAATCTGCAGATTGTCGCGAGAGTGAAAGTGGGCGAACAGGCCGCTTTTCGACATCTCGCAAGCGTTGGCCAGCGAGCCGATGGTGAGGCTCTCCAGCCCTTGCTGGCTCGCCTGCTCGAAGGCTGTCTGCAAAATGTTTTCCCGGGTCAGGCGCCCCTTGCTCATCGTGATCTCCTCATGGCTGGTGGCAGCATAAAGTACGATCGTGCTATTTGTCGAGCGGTAGATAGGTTGCGTGCAGGATGGGAGGGCTCAACCCTCCTTGATATCCATCTGCTGCAACGCGATGACCGCCTGAGTGCGGTTCTTGACCCCGAGTTTGCGGAAAATCGCCGTGATATGAGCCTTGATGGTGGCTTCGGAGACGTTGAGTTCCCAGGCTATCTGCTTGTTGAGACTGCCGTCGCGCAGCATGATCAGCACCTTGTACTGCTGGGGAGTGAGGCTGGCCAGCTTGCTGGCGAAATCGGGGCCATCTTCCGATTCGGGATGGAGCGAGATCCCCTCTGGTACCCAGTTATCGCCCCCGATCACCGTATTGAGGGCGGTGACCAGCTCCTTCATCGGCGCCGACTTGGGAATGAAGCCGAGTGCGCCAAGGCGCAGCACCTGCTGGATGATGGCGGGGTCTTCCGAGGCGGATACCACCACGACCGGCAGGTCGGGATATTGGCCGCGCAGGTGAGCCAGCCCTTCAAAGCCGTTGGCGCCCGGCATCTTGAGATCGAGCAGCAGCAGGTCGACCTCCGGATGCTCGCCGAGGAGGTGGGTAAGGCTGTCGATGGAGTCCGCTTCCAGCAGATGGGCATCGTTGATGGCCATGTGCACCGCTTGATAGAGGGCGCCCCGAAACAGGGGGTGGTCATCTGCGATGACGATGGTAAATTGGCTGTCCATATCTCAGTTAATGGCTCACATGGTTGCTAACTGATTGTTTTGAAAAATCAAACTAGCATCGCTCATCGGGAGGGTCAAACCTGCCTGTGCGCAAATGTGAAGCTGGCGCTGGATGTCGTGCCAAGAGGCCGACGGGGCGTAAAGCGCAAGTCCCTGCAGGAGGCAAAGATGGGAGTTCTGGTATTGACGGTGGGCACGGGCTCCACCTGGGCGATGCGGGCGGCACTGGTGCTCGCCATGAGCGGCCTGACATGGCAGGAGCAGGTGTTCGATCTGGAAGATGCCAAGTCGTTGGTGCGGCTCAAGCGGGTGGCGCCGGCCGGGCTGGTGCCCTGGCTCGAACACGATGGCGTGCGGGTACACGACTCGCTTGCTATCGCCGAATACATCCACGAGCTGTGCCCCGATCGCCAGCTCTATCCCGTATCTCAGGCCGAGCGGGCACTGGCTCGCAGCCTCTGCGCCGAGCTGCACGCCGGTTTTCGCCAGAGCCGCACTCTGCTCCCCTTCTTCCTTGGTGCTCCCACCCGCAGCGAGCCGCCGGTTGAGGCGGTGGGCGAGCTGGCCCGTTTGCAGGAGGTCTGGTCGCAGGCGCGGGGCCCCTTCTACTTTGGCGAGGCGGGTATTGTCGACGCCTTCTATGCGGTGATGGCCTATCGGCTGGCCAGCTACGGTATTCTGTTGCCCGGTCAGGCGGGGGTCTATCAGCAGGCACTATTGGCCTGGCCCTTGTGGCAGGAGACCTTGGTCAAAGCTCGCCTGCAGTGGCCGGCGGCTGTACGCCAGACGCAGTAAGTCGATAGGCGTGCAAAAGAGAGGGGAGC
>NZ_CAWNWX010000026.1:1354-74425 GCF_963878195.1 Aeromonas sp. HMWF016 | reverse complement strand
ATCTTGGCCTCTATTGTTGCCGGCCGGCGAACACGACGACTACCTTGTCATCCCCCTTCTCCCGCACGAAAGCATAGGGGCTGTCGGCCAGTTTCTTGTGACTGCCAGCCGCCACTGCCGGGTGGGCGGCGCGGAACTGGCCGAGCCGTTGCCAGTGTTTGATCAGCTCGGCCTTGTCGCCGCTCGCCAGCTCCTGCCAGTTCATGTCCGAGCGCAAGCTTTGATCGAACACGCCACCATCCTTGGCGAGCCCCCGGCCTGACTCATCGCCGTAGTAGATCTGAATGCCGCCCGGCAGCAACATAAAGCTGCTGGCAACCCGGCGCTGCAGCGGTACGTCCTGATAGTCGCCGAAGAACAGCTTGGTGTCGTGGGAGCTGATGTAGCTCAGCACGTTGAACTCGGGATCCTGATTGATGCGGCTGGCGTAGCTGGCATAGGTGGGCTCGGCGCTGGCCAGACACTGGGCCTGGGGCAGGGCGAACTCACGCTGGTAGTCGAAGTTGATCAGCGAATCGAAGCCGTTCTGATACCAGAAATCCTTGGCCACCCCGTGATCCCACACCTCGCCCACCATGTAGAAGGGGAGGTCGTCGAGCTTCTTGGTCGGGTTGGCGGCCTTCCACTCCTTGAGGGCGGCAGTGCCAGCCTGCTTGAGGCGGGCCCACACCTCGGGCTCCAGGTGTTTGACGGTGTCGGCTCTGAAGCCGTCGATGCCAAAGCGGCGCACCCAGTCGGTGTGCCAGGCGATGAGATAGTCGCTCACGGTGGCGTCGGGCAGTGCCTTGGCTTTGGTATCTTTTTTCGCCGTCAGCAGCGGCGGCAGCCCCACCGGCTTGGTGGATTCGGTCAGGAAGTCCGGCAGCCCCGCCACCGAGCCGGTGACGTCGTCGGTGCCAAGCTGCGGGTAGCCGGGCAGGCCAGCCCGCACCCAGTCACCGCTCCACCACTGGTCCCACTTCGGCGACTGGTAGTCGATGAACTGGTTGTAGCCATGCCAGTTGAGGCCGCCGCTCGGGCGCCACTGGTTCCAGACGGCCGGTAGCTTGTTTGTGTTCCGGGTCAGCTCGGTGAGCCCCAAATCCTGCAGGTCGGCTAGGGTGGCGTAACCGGCGTGGTTCATCACCACGTCGAGGATGATCCGCATGCCGCGCTTGTGCGCTTCGTCCACCAGGGTCTTCAGGCTCTCTTCATCGCCGTAGTTGGGATCTATCTTGGTGAAATCGAGCGCCCAGTAACCGTGATAGGCGTAGAAGGGGAAGTTGCCCTGCTCGCCGCCGCCAATGAAGCCGTGCACCTGCTCCACCATGGGGGTGATCCAGATGGCGTTGATGCCGAGCTGCTTGATGTAGTCGAGTTTCTCGGTCAACCCCTTGAAGTCGCCGCCGTGCCAGGTGGCCACTTCATCCTGACCATCCTTCTGGCGCCCGAAGCTGTGGTCGTTGGCGGGATCGCCGTTGTTGAAGCGGTCGGTCAGCAGGAAATAGACGCTCGCCTGATCCCAGCTGAACGGTGCTGGCTTGGCTGCCTTGACCGGCTCGAGCAGCAGCAGGCCGCCGCTCTCTTTACTCGGCGTCAGGGTCAGCTTGCCGCCCTTGACCACACCCTCCTGACCGGAGTAGGCGTCCCGTAACCGGGTGCCGTCAGGCCAGACCCCTTTCAGGGATACGGTAACCGGGCCGCCATCCCAGCTGATGCAGGGCTCCTCTGGCGGCTGGCGTTTGAACTCGCTCTTTTTGGTCGCCCGCAGCACCTTGAGGCTGGGGGTATCCGGGTTGAAGGTGAACTGATAATCCCCCGCCAGCATCACTCGCAGGTTAAAGCTCTGCCCCTTGCTGCACTTGTCCATCGGCTGGGCGGTGCCGAAGGGGAGCTGTTTGCTTTCGCTCGGGCCAAAGCTGGTACCGCAACTGTTTCCCGCGTCGCTGATGCGGATCTGGTGGCTCCCCTTGGCGAGGGTTTGGGTCAGCTCGACCGTCCCCTTGTCCAGCGCGATCGGAGTCGCTACCGGCTGGCCATCTACATAGAGATGAACCTCGGAGGCGGCCATGGCCTGGCCGATCAACAGAGGGCTGGCCAGCAGGGCGAGCCAGAGAGGGGATAAGTTGGGAGCGCGACGCATAAGCCATTCCTTGAGCTGGACAGTTCGGACAAGGGCCCATTCTAGGAGGAGCAAAGAGCGCCTTGGATCGGCAAAATGCCGATTTGTGACATCAGTTCAAATGGTTACGTTTTCAAGAAGCACAAAGTGTGACGGGGAGTGATGGGGGGGGCGCTGCCGATAAAAAGAGCGGCCATAAAAAATGCCGGTCAGTTGACCGGCATTTGAGTTTTCAGCTATCGCCGTCATATCAGACGGTGAAGAACTTGAAGTTGACGAAGGCCACCGCAATAAAGGAGGCGACCATGCCGCTGATGCAGAGCACTGCTGGGCGCATGGCGGGCCAGCGATGGGTCAGCAGGATCAGCGCCAGCATGGTCGGGTAGAGGCCGAACATGTAACGCGGCATGGCATTGAGGCCGGTCATCAGCGGAATGGTGCAGCAGATGAACATCAGGGTCGCTTCGGCCCAGCGCTTCTGGCTGAACAGGTAGAGGTTCAGACCCCAGCCGAAGATCACCATGATGGAGAGGTAGGCCTTGCGACCACCCAGCTCGAAACCGCTCAGCCACCAGTCCAGCGGGCTGTCCATATAACGGCCCCATGCCACCTGAATGTGTTTGAAGGCCATCGCATCACCGGTCAGGTGATAGAGGTAGAGCATGTAGGCGAAGAGGCCAAAGGGGATCATCCAGAGGGTGAAAACCACCTTGAAGGCGCGCTCGGTAAAGCGGAAGAACTCGCGCCAGCCGTAAGCCTGCAGCGCCAGGATCAGCACCGGGAACACCATCATCACACCCAGGTTGCGGGTAGCGGAGATGAACACCCCGAGCAGCGCCACCATCAGCCACTGCTGCCGGTAGGCAAACAGGAACATCCCCAGCATCAGCGCCATAAAGGTCGACTCGGTATAACCGGAGACGAAGTAGGCGGAGAAGGGGGAGAAGGCCAGCAACCAGACGCCGAAACGGGCGGTATCGTCACCCAGCTTGAGCTGGCGCAGCACCAGCAGCATCAGCGGCAGGCTGGCGAAGAAGGAGGCGTTGGCGACAATGATGAGGCCGATCAGGCTCTCGACATTGAGCAGGTTGGAGATGGCGCCGGAGACCATCGGATAGAGCGGCATGAAGGCCCAGTTGGCCGCATTGCCTTTGCTCAGCCAGCGCGGGTAGAGGTCGTAGCCGTTTTCGATGATGCGTTGGAACCAGACGCAGTCGAACTGGCAATAGGCCTGCAGTGGCCCGATACCGGGAGTGCCATAGAGCTGGACACCGAAGTAACCCATGCCATAGAGGGCTGCGCGGCTCAGCACGAAGGCGGCAATGATCATCAGCCAGTCACGGCCGCTGATGCGTAGTGACGGACGATAGGGGAGGCTGTCCCCAGGCAGGGAAGCGGTATTGGTCATGTCATTCATCAGGCAAAAACCCAGACGCGAGAGAGGATGTAGGTGAGTACAGTGACGGTCAGGGTGGCAATAACCACCGGGACGAGACCGGAGAGACCCGCAAACAGCAGACCGCTCAGGATCAGGTTACGCACCGCCAGCGAGAAGAGGGCGACCAGCAGAAACTTGCTGGCGGCTCCCTGCTTCTGGAAGGTGATGTAACGGTGACCGAAGAACGAAAACCAGAAGGCGACGGCAAAAGCCAGTGTCGTCACCAGATGTTCGGAGATGGTTGGCCAGGTGTGAAACACGGCGATGGAGGTGCCCAGATCGACGAGGGTAGCCCCCCCGCCGACAAAACCGAAACGAACCAGCCGCCAGAATTCCTCGCGGGAGATCATCAGGACGCTTGCTCCTGCTGCTCTTGTTGCTCGTCATCCTGCTTGTTGCCCGCCTCCTTGGCGTACTGGCCATAGACTCCCTCAATGAGGTAGACAGGGCGCTGTTTCACTTCCACAAACATGCGGCCGATATACTCGCCGATGATGCCGAGTGACAGCAGCTGGATACCGCCGAGGAACAGTACCACTGACATCAGAGAGGCATAACCCGGCACGTCGATACCGAAGAAGAGCACCTGGGTGATGATTTTCAGGATGTAGAGGAAGGCAACCAGAGAGACGCTTACGCCCACGTAGCTCCACACCCGCAGCGGCCAGCTGGAGAAGCTGAGCAGACCGTCGAGGGCGAAGTTCCACAGTTTCCAGTAGTTGAACTTGGTCTCGCCGGCATGACGGGCGGGACGCTCGTAGGGAACGCCAACGGCACGGAAACCGGCCCAGGCAAACAGCCCCTTCATGAAGCGGTTGCGCTCCGGCAGCTGTTTGATCGCCTCAACCACCTTGCGGTCGATCAGACGGAAGTCACCGGCGTTCTCCGGCAGCTTGGTGCTGGTGGAGAGGGCGTTGAAGAAGCGGTAGAAGCCGCCGGCAGTCAGGCGCTTCATCGGGGTATCGGCGCTGCGGTCAACGCGGATGCCGTAGACGGTGTCGTAGTCACCGGTCTGCCACAGTTTGACGAATTCCAGGATCAGGGCGGGAGGATCCTGCAGATCCACGTCCATCGGCACGATGGCGTCCCCTTTGGCCTGATGCAGACCGGCGGTGAGAGCTGCCTCTTTACCGAAGTTGCGGGCCAGGTTGACCAGGGTTACGCGCGGGTCGCGGGCGATGGCCTGCTCGACCACTTCACGGGTGCGGTCACGGCTGCCGTCGTTGACGAATACAATTTCAAGCTGGTCTTTCAGCGGGGCCAGTTCGTTGTCTATCGCGTTGATGAAGGCATCGATGCTCTCTTCCTCGTTGTAAACGGGAACGACCAGAGAGAGTCGAAAATCTGGATACGACATAAGAACGTCCTTATTGGATAGTAGTTTTTATAAAACGGTGTTCAGGGCAAATATCACTGGGCAACGGTCAGGCGCACTGATTGAACGTTGATGGGGGTTGGTGCCGAGAGCGCCAGAAAATTGGGGCGCTTGGGATCTGCGGTGAGTGAATCCCCTGGCAGGCTGAGGCGGATTTCGTTAATCCCGGCCTTGGCCAGTTTGACCGTGGTAGTAAAGTCGTGACCGAGCGCCACCTGCAGCAGGGCACCCGCTTGCGGGCTGTTGACGCGAGCGTGGATGGTCAGTTCTTCCGGATTGGCAGCCTGCTTGGGCAGCACGAAGTAGAGGCCGCCCTTGCCGCTCAGCTGGGTGCCCTCTTCGCTTGGCTTCTTGGCCCAGCCTTCGCTCGACAGGAAACGGCTCGGCTTGGTGAGGTTGAGCTCGTTGCCCGGCAGATAGGTCATGCTGGAGTTGTGTTCCCAGAAACGGGTTTTCCCCTCCAGATAATAGAGTCGGTAGGCCAGACTCACGTTGGGGTGAGCCGCCAGATAGAGGGTGTAAAGATAGAAACCGCTCAGCGCCAGGATGGCGGTCAGAAAACCAAACTTTTTATACGTCATATCACTCTCTACGCCTGACTGAAATTGGTAGGCAGATCTCGCGCATATGCTAATCCAATTGCAAAAAAAGCATAGTGGATCACAAAAAAATATTTGGTCACATATTAACCCCTTTTGCTCGATGCTCCAAACCCTACGCGACTGTTTGTTGATAAAAAAAACATTATGGAAGTGGCTGATTACAAAGGAATGCTTCTCTTTGGCATAAGAAAAGGGTGCTGTTTGCTGCGTCATTTTCTTGCGGATGGCGTCACAGTCGTTACTGATAGTTCCAATAGCACTGAGATGAGCCCCTTTTTACCTGTTTCCCCCTTCAGCCAGTCGGGATGGCAGTCGATAAACCTGGAGCGTTTCGGGCTGACCTCATTAGCCAGGACGTGTTCATCACATACCGGCTGACCGCCTGCTTTGTAGCGGTTTTACGCATGTCGGTGCAGCGCTGGTGAGCATCTTGCTTTTATATGGTGATTGGCGGCCAGAAGTTGGTTCTTCCGCTATCAGCAACGGGTGAATTGGCCGATTGCGATTCAATCAATGACAATGAAATTATCTGGTGGCGCTATGTTCCGGGGTGCTGGCAAAGTGATAGCCATTCACGCATCATGAGCAGCCGGACCAGAGGGTCTGACAGAGTGAACACATCGTTTTGAGGTATCCATGGGGATGAAGTATTGGCTGGCCCTTGCCAATCTGGTCTGGTTTGGCTGTTTGCCTGCCGGAGTAGTGCATGCGGCCGAGGCACAGGTGGTAGTCGCTGCCAGCAAAACCCAGCATGACTGGTATCAGGGCAGCAAGGCCGAACAGGCCCGTATCGAGTTGGAGCAGCAGCTGCAGGAAGCGGTACTTGCCCAGCTCCATCCCGATTTCTTCAAGCTCTGGCGACGGATGCAGGCAACCCCTGCTGCAGCGCGGGGCGCTATCTATGATGAAGCGTTCGCCAAGCTGAGTCGCTTTCAGTATGCCTGGCGGTCGATGGATCTGGTCTCCCGGGAACAGATGAAAACGCTCAAGTTCGATCTGAACCGTCCCGTGGTCACCAAACCAAGCGATGATGACCTGCTCACTCAGGTGAAATCGCTGCGCCCTCAGGTGGCTGAATATGATGCGGTGCGGGAGAAGGTCCACAAGCTTTTGGCGATGCCGATGGCCAACAAGTGGCCCACCCTCGACATGCCGACCCTGCGTGCCGGCGAGAGCTCGGACGAGCTTGGCCAGATCCGCACCATGCTCAACGAGCTGGGAGATAGCGCGCCTAGGCACGGCGATGTCATCTATGACGCCGATACCGAGCAGGCCATCAAGCAGTTCCAGCGTCGTCACGGTCTGACCGCCGACGGCGTGATCGGCCGTCAGACCCGCTCCTGGCTCAATACCGGGCCGCAAGTACGTGCCAGCCTGCTGCTGCGTAACCTCTGGCGCCGTGATCTGGTCGATCAGCTGAGCAAGCCCCGCTATGTACTGGTCAACATTCCTGACTATCGCCTGAGCGTGGTGGAGTCCGGTAACGAGGTCTTTACCAGCCGGGTCATCGTCGGCAAGGAGCAGCGTGCTACGCCCATCCTCGCCAGCGAAATTCGTTCCATCGTGCTCAACCCCTCCTGGCATGTGCCGCGCTCCATTCTGAGCAAGGATATTCTGCCCAAGCTGAGTCGCGATCCTGCCTATCTGAGTCGTGAGCAGTTCGATGTGATCGATGGCGAGGGCAATCCGGTCCAGTTCACCGAAGAGGGGTGGCGTCAGGCGCTGGCCGCCGGTTTCCCTTATCGTCTGCGGCAAAAGCCGGGCGATCACAACGCGCTCGGTCGCTACAAGTTCTACCTGCCCAACAACGAGGCCATCTACCTCCACTCGACTCCGCGCAAATCCCTGTTCGAGCAGGGGGCTCGCGCCTTCAGCTCGGGTTGTATCCGGGTCGAACATGCCGATGATCTGGCCGAACTGCTGCTGGCGGACTCCCGCTACCAGCCGGACAAGGTGGCGTCGATCCTTAAGGAGAGCGAGACCAAGTGGTTGCCGCTGACCAAGCCAATTCCGGTGTTTACCGTCTACTGGAGCAGCTGGATTGACGAAGATGGTCGTCAGCAACTGCGCAACGACATCTACGGATTTGATCGGGTCAGCTTCCAGAGCCGTCTGCTGTGATCCCTGCCACAGAGTGAAAAGCCCGGCCATGGCCGGGCTTTTTCATGGGCGAGAGAGGTTTGACATGATCCCGGTCGGGAGGTAGTTTCAAGCGCCTGAACCGAATTCATTGAACAATCTTTATTCAACCATGTCGCTTGAATCTGCGATGGACGGACCCCTTATGCTGGAACAAGAGATAAGTCGTCGTCGCCTGTTGCTGGGAGCCGGTTGCCTGCTGGGTAGCTCGCTGGTCTCTTTTCCGGCGCTGGCAAGCCGCAGTACCACTGGTCGTGAACTGAGCTTTTTCAATCTCAACACCGGTGAGCGGGCAAGGGTCAGTTATTGGGAAAATGGCCGCTATCTGAATGACGGGCTGGCCGAACTGAACCATATCTTCCGCGACTATCGTCGCAACGAAGTGTTCGACATCGATACCAAGCTGTTCGATCAGCTCTTCCTGCTGCAGCACAAGCTGGGGCGGCGAGGGGAGATCCAGCTCATCTCCGGTTATCGGGCACCGGCGACCAATCGCCAGAAGCGCCGCAGAAGCCGCGGGGTTGCCAAGCATAGCTACCACACCTTGGGACAGGCGGTGGATGTGCGCATTCCCGGCGTGCAGCTGGCCAATCTGCGCAAGGTTGCGCTTCATCTCAAGGTCGGTGGCGTCGGCTACTACCCGCACGACAACTTCGTTCACCTCGATACCGGCCCTGTACGAAGCTGGTGATCACCCGGGCCAACCTGTTAGGCTCCAATGATTGATAGAGGAGAGACAGATGAAACGTCTGGTAACGGGGATCCTGATCGCCCTGGCATTGACCGGTTGCAGCAAGCTCAACCGCGACAACTACGACAAGCTGAAGATGGGGATGAGCTACGCCGAGGCCAGCGCCATTCTGGGTAAAGCCGAGCGTTGTGATGATGCTCTGGGTACCACCAGTTGTATCTGGGGGAGTGATGGCAAGAACATCAAGATCCGCTTCATCGCCGACAAGGCGACCTTCTTCAGTTCGGAAGGGATTAACTGAGGCTGCAAGAGCCCATGAAAAAAGCGCCATAGCGGCGCTTTTTTGTTGTCCGCAATCCGGACGCTCTCGTCAAAAGCTGGCGTACTCAGTGGGTTGCGTATTGGTAGTTGAAGGTGGGCAATCCCCACTTGAAGCGAACCGCCAGGAGGCGCAGTACAAAGCCGATGCCAATCGCCCCAAAGGCCGCCCAGTTGGTCGGCAGCCCCTGATCCAGCGCCAGGCAGTAGAGGGCTGCCGTGATGAGGGAAATGGCAGCATAGAGCTCGCGGCGAAACACCAGTGGAATGCGCTGGCAGAGCAGATCCCGCAGCACCCCGCCAAATACCCCGGTCACGACCGCCATGATGCAGGCGATGCCGGCGCCATGTCCCATCTCCAGCGCTCTTGCTGCGCCGAAAATGGAGAAGACCACCAGACCCAGCGCATCGAGTGCCATAAAGAGCTTGCCGAGGTAGCGCATCAGCGGCGCCGAGATGACCCCGGCCATGGCCGAGCCCGCAACCAGCAGCACATATTCCGGATGCTCGACCCAGAGCAGGGGATAGTGCCCCAGCAGCACATCGCGGATGGTACCGCCGCCGATGGCGGTTGCCGAGGCGATGATTACCACACCAAACAGATCCATCCGTCGCCGGCCCGCTGCCAGCGCACCAGTCATCCCTTCGGCCACCAGGCCCAGCAAGAAGAGTGCATGTAACATGAGATATCCCAGGGTACGAGAAAGGCGAGCATCCTAACAACTCGGACTATAGGGGACAAGCAAAGCAATATATCCATTATTTTAATTCATGCGAAAAAGCAAAAAGGCACCTTAATAGGTGCCTTTTTAATCACCGTTTGAGGATCAGCGGCGCAGCTGCTCCTGCCGGTAGTGATCGACCCAGATGGCGGTGGCGCCACAGATGGCGACCGGCATCACGAACAGGTTTACCACCGGAATGGCGGAGAAGAGGGTCACCAGAGCGCCAAAGCTGAGGCACTGGCCACGGCGCTGCTTCAAGGCATCGCGCATGGTGATGAAATCGATCTTGTGGTTGTCGAACGGATAGTCGATGTACTGGATCGCCATCATCCAGGCGCTGAACAGGAACCAGAGCACGGGGGCTAAAGTCTGGCCGACTACGGGAATCAGGAAGAGGATGAGACAACCGATCGCCTTGGGCAGGTAGTACTTGAGCTTCTTCCACTCGCGACCGAAGGTGCGCGGCACATCCTTGACGATATCGAGCATGCCGCTGTCGTTGGGCGCCTCGCCGGTCAGGATCTGCTCCACCTTTTCAGCCAGCAGCCCGTTGAAGGGGGCTGCAATCCAGTTGGCGACCGAGCTGAAGATAAAGGAGAAGACCACCAGTATGGTGATGAGGGCGATCGGCCAGAGCAGGTAGTCCAGCCAGTTGAGCCAGGCCGGGATCTGCTGGTGCAGCCAGGCGAACAGGCTGTCGAGTTGCAACAGCAGAGCATAGAAGGCGCCGGCGAACAGCACGAAGTTGACCAGCAGGGGGATCAGCACGAAGGTGCGGATGCCGGGCTGGCGGATGAGGGAAAAACCGCGCAGGAAGTAATCTGCACCGCTGATTGATGCTTTGACCATATGGGGTGATTGGCTCATATGAGCTCCATCTGTGCATGGGAAGACAGTCAGCATATTACAAACAAGCTTTTGATTTGGTAAAGTCGCCTGCCCGCCTCCCTTTTATTTAGCCACTGATACAGGTCGCCATGCGTCTGAAACTGATCAAACTCGCCGGCTTCAAGTCGTTTGTCGAGCCGACTCGCATCGAGCTCAATGCCGACATGACCGCAGTGGTCGGGCCCAATGGCTGTGGCAAATCCAACGTGATCGACGCCGTGCGCTGGGTGCTTGGCGAGAGCTCGGCCCGCCATCTGCGCGGCGAGAACATGACGGATGTCATCTTCAACGGCTCCGTCAACCGCACTGCCCATGCCCGCGCCTCGGTCGAGCTGGTGTTCGACAATCCCCATAACCGGGTGCCCGGCGAGTTCGGCCGCTTTACCGAGATCTCGGTGCGTCGCGAAGTGCTGCGCGACGGCACCAACCACTATCAGATCAATGGCCAGAAGTGCCGCCGCAAGGATGTAACCGACCTCTTCCTCGGTACCGGCCTCGGGCCCCGCAGCTACGCTATCATCGAGCAGGGCACTGTCAGCCGGCTGGTGGAGTCCCGTCCCGCCGATCTCAAGCTCTTTATGGAGGAGGCGGCCGGCGTCTCCCGTTACAAGGAGCGGCGCCGCGAAACCGAACAGCGCATTCGCCACACCCAGGAGAATCTGGAGCGTCTGGGTGATATCCGCGGCGAGCTGGGCTCTCGTCTCGACCACCTCAAGGCCCAAGCCGAAACCGCAGAGCGCTACAAACAGCTCAAGAGCCGTTCACGCGCCGCTCGCGCCGAGTTGATTGGCTCCGAGCTGTGGGCGCTGGAGACTCGTCTCGGCGAGGCCAAGAGCGAGCTGGCGCAGGTCGAACAGGCATTGGCAGCGCTCGATGCCAAGCGCACCGCCGACGAGGGACGCCACGTTACCCTCTCGGTGGCCCGGCAAGAGGCGCAGGCCGAGCAAGCCAATCGGCAACAACAGATTTTCCTTGGCGGACAGGCCATCGCCCGCCTTGAACAGCAACAGCTGCACCAGAGCGAGCTTGGCCGTGACTTGCAGGCGCGAACCCAGGCTCTCGGGGAACGCATCACCAGCCGCAAGGCGCAGCTGGCCAGCCAGCAGGAGCAGCTGACTGAAGGCGTGCTAAGAAGCGAGCTGGAAGAGGCGCGGCTGGAGCAGTGTGAGCAGTTGCTCACCGAGCAACAGGAAGCGCGACTGCGGGCCAGCGAGCAGCTTGAGCAGACCCGCCAGCAGCAGCAACAGTGGCAGCAGCAGGTGACCCGACTGCAGGGGGAGCTAAACCAGACCCGTGCCCGGCTCGGCGGCCTGCATGAGCTGCAAGCCAAAACCCGACTTGCTCGCCTCAAGCTGGAGGATGAGCGCTCCGGCCCCATCGGTGCAGAGGATGCCGATCTGCAACCGGCCCTCGATACGCTGGGGGGCGAACTGGAGTTGGGCCGAGCGGCGGCCGAGGAGCTGGCAGCGCAGCTTGCGCAGGCCATTGAGGAGCATGAAGCGCTCAAACTCGCCCACAGCCAGCAGCAGGGGTTGCTACGGGAACTGGAGGCGCGCCTGACGACGCTGGATCAGATCCTTGGCGAGCAGATGGAGGGGGCGACTCTGGCGGATCGGCTGCAAGTTGCCCCCGAATGGGCACAGGCGCTCGACAAGGTGCTGGGCCGCTGGCTCACCGCGACCCCTGCGGACGAGTGCAATCCGGCTTTGGACGGACTCTGGATTGGCCCGGCACTGCCAGCCGTTGCCGGTACCCTGGCCTCCTTGATCAGCGGTGATCACGTTCCCGCCTTCCTCAACGCCATCTGGCTGGCCGATGACAGGGAAGAGGCGCAGGCTCGCCAGCCAACCCTGCTGGCCGGTGAGTCGGTACTGACTCCTGCCGGCGACTGGTTGGGGCCGAACTGGGCGGATATTGGACAGGGCGCTGCGCTCGGTACCATGGCGCTGCTGGGTGAACGTGAGCGGTTGCACACCGAGCAACGCGCTGCAGCCGACGCGCTGGCACAATGGAGCGAGCAGCTGGCAGCCGCCGATGAACGGCGGGCTCGCATCGTTAATGCGCAGGAGTTGTCGCAGCGAGCCCTGCGCGAGCAGGAGCAAAAATGGCAGCAACTGCGCGAAGCCTGGAGCTTGCAGCAAGGTCAGCGACAAGAGCGGTTGCTGCGGCTCGGCCAGCTTGGCGAAGAGCTGCTCCGCCTCGATAAAGAGCAGGCCGAAGAGGCGCAGCGGCTGACCGAGACCGAGCAACAGCTGGCGCTTGAAGAGGCGCGTCTGGCCGAGTTGCAGGAGCAGGGCGAGCCTCTGAGCGAAGCGTTGCAGGCGGCTCAGGATTTGGTGGGGCGCTGCGAGCGAGCGCAGGAAGAGGCGCGCGGGCGGCGCGAGCAGCAGCAGGCGACCTGTCAGCGTTTGCAGCTTGAGCTTGGCAACCTGCGCCAGCTGATTGCGCTTGGTGAGGAGGAGTTGGCAAGGCTCGGGCTGGAGCTGGCCGGACTCAAGAACCCGGAGAACGAAGCGATTCCTGATCTCGCCCCTTTGTTGGCGGAGCAGCGCAATCTGGAGGCGCAGCAACTCGCCTGCCATCAACGGCTGGCGGAGCTGGAACGTCAATTGAGCGAGCTGGATCAGGCGCGCAGCGCCGATCACAAGCAGCTGATGGTGCTGCAGGAGACGCTGGCGACCCTGCGCCTTGAGCGCGAGCGCAACCTCACCCGCCGGCAAGGGCTGCATGAACAGTTCGAAGAGCTGGGTGTTCGACTGGTGGATCTCGATCAGGCTGTGCTGATTGCCGCTGATCGCGGCAAGCTGCGGCAGGAGATCCAGACGCTGGAGACGCAAGTGGAGGCACTTGGCGCCATCAACCTGGCTGCGCTGGAAGAGTACGAAGAGGCGAAAACGCGAGCAACTTATCTGGAAAACCAGTGCCAGGATCTTGAGCAAGCGCTGGAAACCTTGAGCCAAGCCATTAAAAGAATTGATAAAGAGACACAAATACGCTTCCGGGACACTTTCGATAAGGTCAATGAAGATTTAAAATCCCTCTTTCCAAAAGTGTTTGGTGGGGGCAGTGCCTGGCTTGAGCTCACCTCCGATGATCTTTTGGAGGCCGGAGTGAGCATCATGGCGAGACCTCCGGGTAAGAAGAATGCTACCATTGCCCTGCTTTCCGGGGGGGAGAAGGCGTTAACCGCACTTGCGCTGGTTTTTGCCATCTTCAGACTCAATCCAGCACCTTTTTGTCTGCTGGATGAGGTGGATGCACCGCTCGATGAAGTGAACGTCGGTCGCTTCTGTTCTCTTGTCAAAGAGATGTCGAGCACAGTACAGTTCGTTTACATCAGTCATAATAAGGTCTCCATGGAGATGGCTGAGCAGCTGGTTGGCGTCACAATGCAAGAGCCCGGAGTTTCTCGCATTGTGTCGGTCGATATCGGTGAAGCCGTCGCTTTGGCTGAGCAAAACTAGAAAGAGAAGCAGCTAATGCAGGAATTGCGTTACATCTTGGTTGCCCTGGGCGGTATTGCTATTGCGGCATTGCTCATTCACGGGTTGTGGAGCAACAAAAAGAATCGTCAGGCACCGATCAAAGAGAAACCGCTTGGCCGGATGGAGTCCAAGTCACGTAATCGTGACGATGATGCGTTCGACAGCGATGGCATCGGTCAGGTGCGTGTGGTCAGCAGTGGTCGTCGCGCCGAGCCCAAGCTCCATCGTGACGAAGAGAGCCGCCAGCCGGAACTCAGCCGTCGCTCCTCGTTGCCCGCCTTTGATGATGAAGATGACGAGGACGATCTGCCGCCACCCGTTGTGCGCAAGCCTGCTGCCCGTCCGGTTCCCCCGCCGCCTCCTGTCTATGAAGAAGAGGAAGCATACGATGAGCCTCAGCCCGAAGTGGTAGAGGAAGAGCCTGCTGCACCCGTGCGCAAGCCGGCGCAGGTCAATCGTCGTACCCCGGTTTACCGCTCCCGTCCCCAGCGTGAGCCTGTCATGCAGGTTCAGGATGACGAGCCGCTGGTCGAGCCAGCCTATGCAACTGCGCCGACTTTTGGCGTGCGCAACGAGAGCGTGCGTGCCGAGCCGGTGCGCGCTGCCGAACCCGAATACAAACCGCAGCCCCGTCACGTTGCTCCCGAGCCCGTGTATGAGGAGCCGGTCTACGAAGCGCCAGTCGAAGAGCCGCGCGTTGCTGTCCAGCCGGTCGAGAAGATTTGGCAAGACGTTTATGTCATCAACCTGATGGGACGTCCGGGTCACGAGCTGCAAGGGGCGACCCTGCTCTCCTCCCTGATGGCGCTTGGCTTCAAGTTTGGCGAGATGGATATCTTCCACCGTCACGAAGATGCCAACGGCAAGGGTGAGGTGCTCTTCTCCATGATCAACATGGTCAAGCCGGGTACTTTCAATCCCTATCGTATGGAGCAGTTCACCACACCGGGTGTCTCCCTGTTCATGCAGCTGCCCCTGCGCAGCAATGCCGCATTTGCCTTCGAGGACATGCTGCAGGCCGCTGATCAGCTGGCCAGCGATCTCGATGCCATGCTGACCGATATGGAGCGCAGCCCGCTGAGTGACGAGACTATCGCCCGTTACCGTCATGAGCTGGCTGCCTACGAGGCCAGCCGCGACTAATACGCCATGCGGGTCGAATGAATCAAAGTGCGGTACCCCGGTACCGCATTTTTGTTTCTACCCCGGGCCGGATTTTCAATCACACTTCGAGACTTTTTCATGAGCGATATCCTCTCCCGCCACCGTCAACTGTGTGAGCTGCTGACCGAATATGGTCATCAGTACTATGTGCTGGATAACCCGACCGTACCGGACGCCGAATACGACCGTCTGATGCGCGAACTTATCGCGCTGGAGACCGACCACCCCGAGCTGAAAACCCCGGCATCTCCGAGCGTGCGGGTGGGTGGCCAGCCGCTGACCGCCTTCAAGCAGGTGCGTCACGAGATCCCCATGCTGAGTCTGGACAACGTCTTTAGCAGTGAAGAGCTGCAGGCGTTTGAACAACGGATGAGCGATCGCCTCAAGCGTGAAGTGCGTTTCGAGTTCTGCTGCGAGCCCAAGCTTGATGGCTTGGCGGTGAGCCTGCTCTATGTAAATGGTCAGCTGGTGCAAGCCGCGACCCGGGGCGATGGCGCTACCGGTGAGGAGATCACCGAGAACGTGCGTACCATCAAGGCCATTCCGCTCGCATTGCGGGGCTCTGGCTGGCCCGAGCGGCTTGAGGTGCGTGGCGAAGTCTTTATGCCCAAGGCGGGTTTTGAGGCGATGAACGCCAAGGCGCTGGCCGCAGGTGAGAAGGTGTTTGTCAACCCGCGCAACGCCGCTGCTGGCAGCCTGCGCCAGCTCGATTCACGCATCACCGCCAGCCGTCCCCTGAGCTTTTACGCCTACGGCGTCGGGGTCGGCGGTGAGCAGCTCGGTGACTCTCACTTTGGTCGCCTCAATCAGCTCAAGGCGTGGGGGCTGCCGCTCAGTCCCGAGGTGAAACTCAAAGAGGGGGCTGCCGGTTGTCAGGCGTTCCACGACGACATTCTGGCCCGCCGTGGCGAGCTGCCCTACGAGATCGACGGCGTGGTCTACAAGGTCGATGCCATCGCTCTGCAGGAGGAGCTCGGCTTTGTGGCCCGTGCACCGCGCTGGGCGACCGCCCACAAGTTCCCGGCGCAGGAGGAGATGACTCTGCTTGAGAACGTCGAGTTTCAGGTTGGCCGCACCGGCGCCGTGACGCCAGTGGCCAAGCTTAAACCGGTGTTTGTCGGCGGCGTCACCGTCTCCAACGCCACCTTGCACAACGCCGACGAGATCGAGCGCCTTGGCGTCATGGTCGGTGATACCGTGATCGTGCGCCGGGCAGGGGACGTGATCCCGCAGATCGTGGCCGTGGTAGAGGCACAGCGCCCTGTTGATGCGCGCGAAATTCTCTTCCCGACCGAGTGTCCGGTGTGTGGCTCGGCAGTGGAACGGCTGGAGGGAGAGGCGGTTGCCCGCTGCTCCGGTGGCCTGTTCTGCGAGGCGCAGCGCAAGGAGGCGATCAAGCACTTTGCCGCCCGTCGTGCCATGGACGTGGACGGCCTTGGCGACAAGATTGTCGAGCAGCTGGTGGACAAGGGGCTGGTGAAGACTCCCGCCGATCTCTTCAGCCTCAATACCATCCAGCTGGCCGGGCTTGAGCGGATGGGGCAAAAATCGGCCCTCAATCTGGTGGCGGCCATCGATGCGGCGCGCCGCACCACCCTGCCGCGCTTCCTGTTTGCCCTTGGGATCCGCGAAGTAGGGGAGGCTACTGCGCTCAACCTTGCCAACCACTTCCTCACGCTTGATGCCCTGCGTGCGGCTTCGGTGGAGCAGCTGCTCGAAGTGGCCGACGTGGGCGATGTGGTGGCCAAGCATGTCTACTACTTTCTGCGTCAGCCGCACAACGTGGAGGTGCTGGAAGCCTTGCTGGCTGCCGGTATCCACTGGCCAGCCATCGAGAAGAAAGAGGCCGCGGAGCAACCCTTTGCCGGCAAAACCTTCGTGCTGACAGGTACGCTAACTACCTTGTCGCGCAACGATGCCAAGGCGGCACTGCAGGCGCTGGGCGCCAAGGTGGCGGGCTCTGTGTCTGCCAAGACCGATGTGCTGGTCGCGGGGGCGGCGGCGGGTTCCAAGCTCGCCAAGGCGCAGGAGCTGGGGATCACCGTCTGGAGCGAAGAGGAGCTGCAACAGGCGTTGCAGGGCTGAGTGGCCCGCAGGTTGAGATACAAAGAGAACCCGGCATGGCCGGGTTCTCTTTTATTGGGGGTTATTCGCGCCAGAGGATCTTGTTGCGCCATTTCTCGGGCACCGTGAGGTGCCAGCGGGCGACTTCGCTCTTGCTGAAGACATACTCGCCACGCAGGGCAGCCCGTGGAGAGAGGGTTTTAGGCAATGCACCTGCCAGTATGCTGTTGATGAGCGCCGCCGCTTGCAGCCCCTGATCCTTGCCATCAAGTACCAGGCCACCGATGGCCATCCCCTTGCCCACGGTGAACTCCCAGAAGCAGAAAACCGGCACCGGGCTATGGCTGCTGGTCCACTCCAGTACCGTTTTTTCATCCACATGCTTGCCATTTTCATCCAGCAGTGTGTGGTAGAGGCCGAGGAATATGGCGCCATAGCCGTTTTTCTTGCTGTTGAGCACCGCCTCTTGCCAGAGGCTGTAATCGCCCATCAGCTGGCTGTAGACCCGGGTCTGGCCGACCCGCAGCTCGGTCTGGGTTTTGAACTCATCCTCGATGGCGGTGAGGGCCACATTGCTGGAATCAAACAGCACCAGTACTTTGTTAAGACCTCCCATCATCTGACTCATCTCGCTGATATTGCGTTTGAGCAGGGGGCGCTCCAGCACGCCGGTGATCTTGGGGTGGCCGACAAAGCCCTTGAGCCGGGGATTTTCGTTCATGCCAAGAAAGACGACGGGGGTACCCAGGGACGAGATCTCGCTGGCGAGATAGTTGATGGCGTTGTCATCGCCGAGCACCACAATATCCGGTTTGCTCTTGAGGTAGAAAGCAATCGCCTGTTGGGCGACCGTATCGAACTCTTCCCGTGGCCGGCGCTTGGTATCCATGTAGAAGTGGCTGATCTGGTGCGTTTCCTCTAGACCATCCACCAGCCCCTGGTTGTAACTGATGTCCCACAGATAGTCGGGGTGGTAGCTGCTGATCACCAGTATGCGGGCTGCCCACACAGGCAGGGATAAGGTAGTCAGCAGTAGCAACAAGAGGGATTTACGCATGGGGTGTCCTGTGTCGAACCGTCGTCTCTACCCGCTCAGTATGAGTGGTTTTGCTTGGCACTGTCACCCCGCTATCCAGAGTGTTTATTGCGAATTTTTTTCTGCTTTGGCAGATCGGACGCCAGCCCGCACCACCGCTGAAGATGGCCTTGTTTGAGGCTTTTGTTGGTTGGTCGTGAACTGTCCCACTCGCTGTAAAACCTGTCTTGGATCAATAAATGGCTACCTGCTTTGGTGCCTAATAGACACCACATATAGGCATGCATTCGTTTTTAATCCCTATATGTTGTGTTATTAAGCTGTGCATAAGCTGTTCCCTTCCTATCTTCAGCCCGGGTTTGTCAAGCCTCGGCTGAATTTATTTGTGTCCAGGATGAGACGCCGGGAGGGGGGCCTAACAAGGGTGAGCCAAGGGCAGATTGCCTGGCCTTTTAACGGGGAAATTCGATGAAACCGGTTGTGATCAAACGTGACGGATGTCGCGCACCATTCAATGCCCAGCTGATTGCAGAGGCGGTCAGCCGTGCGGCGGAAGCGGTCAATCAGGCCAGTTCGGCGCTGGCACTGCGTATCTCAAGCGCGGTGAGTCAGGAGCTGGAAGGGCGTGGTGAAGTCGATATCCACGAGATCCAGAACCGGGTCGAAAACCACCTGATGGCGTCCGACGACAAGGCCATCGCCCGTGCCTATATCGAATATCGCCACGATCGGGATCAGGCCCGCGAGGCGCGCGGTCGTTTGGCGCAGGAGATCCGTGGTCTGGTCGAGCAGACCAACGCCGCCCTGCTCAACGAGAACGCCAATAAAGATTCCAAGGTGATCCCGACCCAGCGCGACCTGCTGGCCGGTATCGTCGCCAAGCACTATGCCACCAGCCACATGTTGCCCCGTGATGTGGTACAGGCCCATGAGAGCGGTGATCTGCACTTCCACGATCTCGACTACTCCCCCTTCTTCCCGATGTTCAACTGCATGTTGATCGATCTGAAAGGGATGCTGACTCACGGCTTCAAGATGGGCAATGCGGAGATCGATACCCCGAAATCGATCAGCACCGCCACTGCCGTGACCGCCCAGATCATCGCCCAGGTGGCGAGCCACATCTATGGCGGCACCACTATCAACCGCATCGACGAGGTGTTGGCACCCTATGTGACCATCAGCTGGCAGAAGCACCGTGAAGTGGCCGAAGAGTGGGGCATTGCCGATGTGGACGCCTACGCCATGGCCCGCACCGAGAAAGAGTGCTACGACGCCTTCCAGTCACTGGAATACGAAGTAAATACCCTGCACACCGCCAACGGCCAGACCCCGTTCGTCACCTTCGGCTTTGGCCTGGGCGACTGCTGGGAATCGCGGCTGATCCAGCGCGCCATCCTCAGCAACCGTATCGCTGGCCTTGGCAAGAACAAGAAGACCGCGGTGTTCCCGAAACTGGTGTTCGCCATCAAGGATGGCCTCAACCATAAGGTCGGGGACCCCAACTACGACATCAAGCAGTTGGCGCTGGAGTGTGCCTCCAAGCGGATGTATCCGGACATCCTCAACTACGACCAGGTCGTGAAAGTGACCGGATCCTTCAAGACCCCCATGGGCTGCCGCTCCTTCCTCGGCGCTTACGAGGAGAATGGCGAGCTGATCCACGAAGGCCGCAACAACATTGGCGTGGTGAGCCTCAACTTGCCGCGTATCGCGTTGAAATCCCGTGATGAAGCGGACTTCTGGGATCGTCTGGATGCTGCCCTGCGGGTGGCCAAAAAGGCGCTGATGTATCGCATTGAACGTCTCGACGGGGTCAAGGCCCGGGTTGCGCCGATCCTCTATATGGAAGGGGCCTGTGGCGTGCGTCTGAAGGCAGACGACAACGTCAGCGAGATCTTCAAGAACGGCCGCGCCTCCATTTCGCTGGGTTATATCGGGGTTCACGAGACCATCAATGCCCTGTTTGGCGGCGATACCCATCTGTTCGATAGCGAGATCCTGCGCCAAAAGGCGATCGCCATCATCGAGCGTCTCAAGGCGGCGACCGATGCGTGGAAGGACGAGACTGGCTACGGTTTCAGCCTCTACTCCACCCCGAGCGAGAACCTCTGCACCCGTTTCTGCCGCATCGACGCCAAGGAGTTTGGCGTGGTATCCGGCGTGACCGACAAGGGTTACTACACCAACAGCTTCCACCTCGACGTGGAGAAGCAGGTCAACCCGTACGACAAGCTGGACTTCGAAGCACCCTATCCGCCTATCGCCAGTGGCGGCTTCATCTGCTACGGCGAGTACCCCAACATCCAGCACAACCTGGAAGCGCTGGAGAACGTCTGGGACTACAGCTATGACAAGGTGCCCTATTACGGTACCAACACCCCCATTGACGAGTGCTACGACTGCGGCTTTACCGGCGAGTTCGAGTGCACTTCCAAGGGCTTTACCTGCCCGCGCTGCGGCAACCACGACCCGGCCAAGGTGTCGGTGACCCGCCGTGTCTGCGGCTATCTTGGCAGCCCGGATGCGCGCCCCTTCAATGCGGGCAAGCAGGAAGAAGTGAAGCGCCGCGTCAAACATATGTAAACGCACAAGCGATGAAGAGCTGGCCCCTGACCCAAGGGGCCATTTTCATTGGAGGGCGGCAGCCATGCCGCTGTGCCATGAGCGAGGCAGGAAACAAGCGATGCACTACCACCAGTACTACCCGGTCGATGTGATCAACGGCCCCGGCACCCGAGCCACCCTGTTTGTCTCCGGCTGCGAGCACCAGTGCCCGGGTTGCTACAACCAGAGCACCTTGCGGCTCGATGGCGGCCAGCCGTTCGATGAGGGGATGAGCGATCGCATCATTGCGGATCTCAACGACACCCGCATCAAACGGCGAGGTCTGTCGCTCTCCGGCGGTGATCCGCTCCACCCCGCCAACGTGCCCCACGTGCTGGCGCTGGTGAAGCGGGTGCGCGCCGAGTGTCCGGGCAAGGACATCTGGTGCTGGACCGGTTACCTGCTCGGCGAACTGTCAGAGGCCCAGCGCGAGCTGGTTGCCTTGCTGGATGTGCTGGTGGATGGCAAGTTCGAGAAGGAGTTGGCAGACCCTGGCCTGCTCTGGCGTGGCAGCAGCAACCAGCAGATCCACGATCTCAACGCCTGGCGTGAGAGTGGGGAGCGCATTCCCTGTCTGTTTGCCTCTTGAGTCCGGCATTCTGCCGGGTTAACTTTCGCCAACTTGATGTTTTCAGGGCCAATCTTCACAGATTGGCCCTTTGTTTATGTCCAGCTCGGGTCTTTTTCGCTAGGATGGGTCACTGACCAGTGGACGGCCAGTCTGCTGACCAAGAGCAGAACAAGAAATAACCAGCATAAGAGACGAAAAGGAGTTTGGCATGGGATGGAAAGCATTGTGGTTGGGGTGTGCCGTGTTGCTGCTGGCAGGATGCAGCTCCCGGCAGGAGGTCGCCGCTAACCGTACACCGATCGCGATTCCCCTCGAGCAGCTCTCCAGTTACTGGATCCAGGAAAACCGCCGTTCATTCTTTGGTGATGACGTGCCTGCCGTTGTGCCTGCCAAACCGGTCAGGGGATATGTGGATGTACGGTATCAGATCGATGCCGATGGCAACCCGATAAAACCACAGATCGTCGCCGCCGAGCCGCCCGGAGAGCTGGAGCAGAGCGCGTTGGCAACCCTCTCACGGCTGCGCTACAGTCCGGCGGACAGCAATCCGGATGCTATTCCCGTGGTGGTGACCAACCGCTTCGAAATAGAGCTCAACTGATCCCCGAACAACCAAAAGAGAGACCCCGGCCTGGCCGGGGTCTCTTCTATTACTGCTGTTTGCAGTTGTTGTAGACGATCTGCCAGTCGTCATCCTGACCGCGCATCTCGACAAATCCTTCATCCCCCTTGTTCCACCAGACGGCTTCACGCTCATCCGTATAGCGGGCGCCGGAGGCCGAGATGGCCTGCGGCAGGGTGTAATCCTTGCCGTCCGGTAGAGACAACTTGATAAAGCTGAGGCTCTCGTCGGAGAGGGAGAAGTAGCGCACCTGCACCTTCTTGCCCTGTTCGCACTGATAGCTGACGGGGTCACCGCCGGTAACGGTGAGGGTATTGCCCTGATTGCAGCCGGCAAGCAGCGAGAGAGCCAGTGCTCCCGCGCTCATCATATGAACCTTGTTCATGGTTACAGCTCCCCTGATGTTATACGGTGGTGTCATACGGGCGTGAGCCTAACAGCTCAATGCACAGCTGCAATCACTTTGTGCGAGGATTGATGTCTGACGGGGTGCGGAATGTGGCTGGAGCGCCTTTCAGCGTGCTCCGAGCCGGGTTTCAAACTGCTGCATAAGGGCATCGTAGGTGCCGTTCATTTTGATCTTCTGCAGCCCCTTCTCGAACCGTTTGGCCATATCTTCCCCCAGAGGGTGCTGGCGAGAGAAGGCGACCCAGAAGCCATCGGTAGAGAGCTTGCCGACCTTGACCACCTGACCCGTCAGCGCTTTCTCCCGGATCTTGAGATAGCCCGGCATGCCGTTCATCAGGATGTAGTCGACTCGGCCCCGTGCCAGCATATCGAGGATCTGGGCGTCGGATTTGGCCTGAAAGCGGGCGATCTGCGGATCTGCCATAAAGTTGGTGGGGTAGGTGTAACCCAGGGTGATACCGACCCGTTTGCCCTTGAGAGAGGCGAGGTCGAGATCCCGGCGTGGCTCGCTGGCAAGGGCAAAGATGGCGAGATCCTCGCTGAACATGGGGGTCTCGTGCCAAAAGTACTGGTCGCGATTCTCATCCGTGATGGTGGCATCGAAGCAGCCTGCCAGCTGGTCGCTCTTGGCATCGTGCATGCAACGGGCAAAGGGGAGGGTTCGAAAGGCGACCTCGATGCCTTCGGTGGCGAATACCGCCCGAACCAGCTCGGGTGCCAGCCCTTGCAGCTGACCCGTCTCCCTGTTCAGCACGCTGTAGGGGGCCCAGTCATCTTCGGCACCAATCAGCAACGGCGCTGCGCCGGTATGGCTTGCTGCCAGCCAGAGCCCCCCTGCCAACCATTTTCCCCACCCAGCGACCATAGCGCGGCTCCTCCCCCATGTATTGCAGCTCTACAAGCATAGCTAGCGTCCTTGCCCCGCCTGGTCAAGGTGCTTTGTTGCGTTCGAGTACGCCAGCCGTCAGCAGCCGAAGCGGGTTGCCTCGAAGCGGTTGAGCAACTGATGCACCAGATAGCAGATCAGCAGGGTGGCCACGATGGCAAAGAGGATGCTGCTGACCCGGTAGAGCGCACTGAATACCAGATCGTTGCCCGGCGTCAGATATTGACCGAACAGGATGCCAAGGGTGGTCAGGGCACCAAAACCGACGCCGGAACCGCTCGCCTCCTTCACATGGGCATGGCTGAACAGCATGGCGCCGAGCCAGAGCAGCGGAGCCACCAGCAGCAGTTGACCCGACCAGTCATAGAGCAGCAGCTGGCCAAGCAGACCGAAGGTGACACCGAGCAAGGTGCCCATGGCCCGTTTGCGGGCGTAGTTCAGCGCCCCGTTCCAGTGCATGGGAAAGAGCACCAGCAGGGTGGTGCCTTGCGCCGACATGGAGTCACGCAGATCAAACACCTGAAACACCAGAAACGAGAGGGTGGCGACCGTTGCGCCCAGCAGAGCCTCATGGCGCATCCGGTGCGGTGCCTTGGGGGCAGGGGTTGGTTTGGGGCGCGCCTCCACATCCGGTATCAGGGCCGTCATCAGGTAGGCGATCAACACCGACAACACGCTGGCCAAGAGGTTATTGAAGATGAGGTCGTTGAGGTCGGTCTGCGGATAGCTGGCAAAGTGGAGCATGATACTGAGGCTCAGCACTCCGTTGGCACCAAACAGGAACAAACTGCCCCGCGACATGGCGGCAAAGCGGTAGAGAAACAGCAGGAAGGCGATGGGGGTCATCAGTCCGGGGTGGCTGCCGAACAGCCCACCCAGCAACCCCACCTCCACCCCGCAGATGGCTGCCGCGGCGATCAGCTGGCGGGCGGCATGACCATTCATCACCGGCACCATGCCAAGCAGCAGCACGGGGGTAACCGTGTAGAAGACCCCGTAATTCCAGCCACACAGCTTGCAGAGCAGAAAGCCGGTGGTGCAGCCAAAGGCGATACGCAGACACTGGCGCAACTCGTTGCCGGTCAGGGGCCGATGCCACAGATGGGTTGTGGCTGGACTGGGAGACGCAGCTTGATTAGTAGACATAGTGCAGCAGGCTGAGCAGATGGATCTGGGCACGAGCCAGCATGGCGGTCAGCGGGTTGTCCGGCAGCAGTTGTACCGTGGCCCGGGCACCGGCGGGAAGATGGGAAGGGAGATCATCCAGCTCCAGATGCAGGCGCATCCGCTGGGCATCCCGTACCCAGCGATCCGATTCGACCGGGGCGGCCAGCCGACCGTTGGCATCAAACTGACCGGCGCTCACACCCGCATCGAGACTGCTGACGCGAGCGGGGTAGAGCTGGCCCGGTTCGCCATCAAAGGCGACCAGCGCCCTGGTCTGGTCGCCAACGTGGCGCAGGCTCTTTTCACGAAAATCGGCGATCACATCTACTTGTTCCGACACCAGCGCCAGCAGCGGATTGCCTGCACTGGCGATGCTGCCCGGCTTGAGTTGCAGGTTGGTGATGGTGCCGTCCTGATCCGCATGCACCTGGCTGTAAGCCAGTGCCAGCTCGGCTTGGGCCAGCTTGTTGCGCGCCTGGCGCAGCAGTAGGTTGTCATCCCCGGTCAAGCCACGGTTGGCCTCACGCTGGGTCAGCTTCGCCTTGCTGGCGCGCAGGTTGGCCTGGGCACTGCGCAGGGCACTGTCTGCCTCATCTTTTTGCTGCAGCGAGACCATGCGACGCTGGAACAGAGCATTGATCCGCTCAGCCTCACGCCACTTCTGGCTGGCCAGCGTCTCCTTGGCATAGAGCTCGGCATTGGCGGCACTGAGGGCAGCATCCAGCTCGCTGTTCTGCTGCTCTGCTTGCGCCAGGGCAAGACGGGCCTGCTCGACCGCCAGCTCGAAGGGAACCGGGTCCAGCCGGAAGAGCAGGTCACTTTTTTTGACCTGCTGGTTGTTGTGTACCGCTACTTCGACCACTTTGCCGCTCACTTGCGGGGCCAGCTTGGTGACAACCCGGGTGGCCATGGCCTGCGGGGTGAGTGGCATCAGCAGGTCTGCCATCAGAAAGTAGGCAAAGAGGGCGGTAAAGCCGGCCATGGACCATTTGATCCAGCGGCTGAATTGTTGATCCGGGGTCATCTTATTCCTCTGCGGGCTGTGCATCGGGCGGGGTGCTCTGCCCACCGCTCTCGTTGTCGTGGTGTGTTTCAATCTTGCTCAGGGCATTGGCCGAGATGCGCTGCACCGTCGCCTCAAACAGACTCAGGGTCTCTTCGTCGATACCGGCCAGCAGCTCTCTGCGAATATTCATGATGCGGTTGGCAATCTGGTCGAGCAGGGTCTGGCCGATGGGAGTGACCGAGACGATGCGGGCCCGTTTGTCCTGACTGCAGCAGTGGCGTTCTATCAGCCCCTGCTCTTCCAGCTGGCCGAGGGTGCGCATCAGGGAGGGGAGCTCGATTTCGAGGGCGTCGGCCAGGGTCTTCTGGCTGACATGGTTGCCCATGCGGGAGAGTTTCCACAGCGCCGTCCAGCGCGGGTGGGTCAGGCCAAGGGGGGCCAGCTCCAGATCGGCGGCGGTACGCCACAACCGGTGCATGCGTGCTATTTGCTCGGCGAGCGACAGCTCGCGCAACCTCTCCAGATCCTTCATCCCTTGCTCCTCACATAAATTTGTTAGCCTGCTAACTATTATTGTTTGTTTAGCAGGCTAAGTAAATAGTGTGATGCAGATCTCTTTTTCAGCGGATGGCAGCAAATCGTTAACCGGCGGGCCTTAATCGGCTCTCTTTGGCTGTGGCGTGACCGGATCCGGGGGAAAAGGGGAGGTGCGGGAATATGTGACGAAATAGCGTGATAATTTCGAGGCTATTTTCAGAAAATATCTGTATCGCTCGCGCAGCTTATTTTTTATCCGCTAATATTGATGAGGTTATAAAACAGGGAGAGACGGGTTGTGGATGGCTATGACAGTGGATGTGTATATCTGGCAATAGAAGCTCTGCTGAGTGATGGAGAATATGGTGCAGAGTCCCATTATGGTGTGAGTCGGGAGGGGCCCAATAAGGGCGCCAGCAAGCATGCCGATATCTGCCATGATTTTGACCCTGCCAATATTCCATTGCTGCTGATGGAATAGATCTGACCACGTGTAGTCCTTGTGAGTTCAAGCCGGTGCCGATGTATGCACTGGCTTGGCTCATCGCTCTATATCGATATTCCCCTTTCCTGATGTTGGCCAAACCGCCAGCTTTTTGCGATGCCTTGCTCTTGCTGCATCTCTGCGGCCATAGCCACGGATGGCCGCGCCGTGGCAGGTCGACAGGCTCAGGCTCCGACTCCGACCATATGTTTCACTGCCTGCGTAGATTATTTGCCCACAGGCTTTGTCATCCGGTTCTGCTATTTTCACCGACTCCTCTGCTTATCCCGATCCACAATCCGGGATTGGCTGGAAAATAATTGTCCGGTTTGTTCGCTTGAGCTTCATATAACGCCCGCTTGCCATACAGGATGTATGACATTTGTTCGAGGCGTGACGTTTAAGTTTTTAATGTTTTTATATGGCTTTGCAGTCTGGCTAACCGACAGGGGCGAGAGGGATCAATAAAGTAGCGGCCACAATCATACGCAGAGTCCATAACAATGAAAAACCTCTCTACCCTACAAACCACACAAGAAAAGGCCGCTTTTATGGGCGGCCACCAAATTGCCGGTATGCCGCTCTTTATATTTCTCGGGTTGGCGACCTGCGTTCTCTTTTCCGGCTGGAACGGCTCGCTGCCGCTCGGCATGGTCGGTGCGCTGGCGCTGATGTTTGTGCTGGGCACCCTGCTGACCGAGTTGGGTGAGCGGATCATGCCGATCCGCGAATATCTGGGTGGCGGCACTATCCTCGCCATCTTCGGCGGTGCCGCCCTGTTTGAATATCAGTTGCTGCCGGTGCAGGCCGGACAGGTCATCACCAACTTCATGAAGGAGGGCGGTTTTCTCAACTTCTTTATCGCCAGTCTGGTGACCGGTTCGGTGTTTGGCATGAGCGGCGCTTTGCTGAAAAATGCCGCCATGCGCTACCTGCCGGTCATTCTCGGCGGCGTCGCGCTGGCGCTGCTGAGCGTGGGGCTGGTCGGCTCCCTGATGGGCTATGGCTTCAAGAATGCTGTGCTGCTGATCGGCCTGCCCATCATGGGCGGCGGCATGGGGGCTGGCGCGGTGCCTTTGGTGGAGATCCTCTCCGGCCCGATGCAGATGTCCAGTGCGGATCTATTGTCACGGATGGTTCCGGCGGTCGTGATCGCCAATACCCTGGCCATTCTGGTGGGCTCCCTGCTGGCGCGCCTTGGTCGCCGTTACCCCTCCCTGACCGGCAACGGCAAGCTGATGGTCAAGGAAAATAGTCAGAGCATTGCCGAAGAGCAGGCCGAGGCGCCTACCCTGCAGAGTCTGGGCATGGGGCTCTTTATCAGCTCCAGCATGTTTGTGCTGGGTTCCCTGCTTGGCAACTTTATCCCCATGCACCCCTTCGCCCTGATGATTTTGGCGGTCGCCTTTATCAAGGTGAGCGGCCTGCTGCCGCGCCGTTATGAGCAGGCGGCAGCTGACTGGTATCAGTTCGTGGTGAGTAACCTGACTCCCTCGCTGCTGGTGGGGATCGGCGTCGCCTACACCAGTATTCCCGAGCTGATCAGCGCTTTTTCCATCAGCTACTTCGTGCTGGTCATGGTCACAGTGATTGGCGGAGCCCTCGGTGCGGCGCTGGTCGGCAAGCTGATCGGCTTCTATCCCATCGAGGCGGCCATCACCGGCGGGCTCTGCATGGCCAACATGGGGGGCACCGGCGATGTGGCGGTGCTCTCGGCGGCCCAGCGCATGAAGCTGATGCCCTTTGCCCAGATCTCCTCCCGTCTCGGCGGTGCCGTGATGCTGATTTTGGCTACCGCTCTTATCTCCCTGCTCGCCTGATACCGGATTGAGGAACAAACAAGATGAACGACATCATGATGGGCACCAGCCTGCCCTATGCAGAACGCAAGCGTCAGGGTGTACGCGGCCGCATGCCGCACAAGGAGGAGTCCCTCTCCCAGCAGCGGCGCCGGATCTACCGGTTGGTCAGTGCCATGCAGAGTCCGTTTGACCAGCATCTGCTGCTGCGCCAGCTGCAGGAGGACAACCCTGTGCTCTTCTATGATCTGGTACGCCATCACCTGCCGGAGCTGTTGCCGATCATCTACACCCCGGTGGTGGGGGAGGCGTGCCAGCGTCACAGCGACCTTTATCTGCGCAGCCACGGGCTCTACCTCTCCTGGCATGACAGGGACGATCTCGACGACATCCTCGAGTCGGTGGAGCAGGAAGTCGACGTGATCGTCATCTCCGACGGTGAGCGGGTGCTGGGGCTGGGCGATCTCGGTATCGGCGGCATGGGGATCTGTATCGGCAAGCTGGCGCTCTACTCCGCCGCGGGTGGCATCAACCCGGCACGGACCCTGCCGCTCTGCGTTGATGTGGGCACCAACAACCCCGAGCTGCTGGAGGATGACTCCTACCTCGGCTGGCAATCCCCGCGCATTGACGGCGAGAGCTACTACCACTTCATGGACAAGGTGGTGGCCGCCATTCGCAAGCGCTGGCCGCAGGTGGTGTTGCAGTTTGAGGATTTCGCCGGCAAGCACGCCGCCAACCTGCTGGCCCGCTATCGCGACGAGCTCTGCATGTTCAACGACGACATTCAGGGTACGGCGGCAGTGGCCTCCGCCTGCGTGCTGGCCGGGTTGCAACAGGCGGGCACGGCCCTGTGCGATGCCCCGGTGCTGATCGTCGGGGCGGGCTCTGCCGGTTGCGGCATTGCCGCCATGCTGGCCCAGCTGGCGGGGAGTCGCGACGGCGTCTGGCTGTTTGATCAGGATGGGGTGGTCTGCTGCGATCGCCCTGCGTTGACCCGCGCCCAGCAGCCCTTTGCCCGCGCCGTGGAGGAGGCCAACGGCTCGCTGCTGGAGACCATCCGCCAGGTGCGACCTGCGGTCTTGATTGGCGTGAGTGGTCAGGGTGGCCTCTTTACCCGCGAGGTGTTGCAGGCGATGGGGGAGGTGTGCGAGCAGCCGGTTATCCTGCCGCTCTCCAACCCGACCCGCAGCGCCGAGGCCACCCCCGAGCAGGTATGGGCCGCCACAGATGGCCGCGCCCTGCTGGCCACCGGCAGCCCCTTTGTGCCGGTGACGGTGGCTGGCGAGCGGCGGGGGGTCTCCCAGTGCAACAACGTCTATGTCTTCCCGGGAATTGGTCTCGGGGCCTGCGCCGTCAAGGCGCGCCGTATCAGCGATGGCATGTTGCTGGCCGCGGTACGGGCGGTCGGTGCCTATCCGCTGCTGGCTGGGCGATTGTTACCTCCCATCGAGCAGGTGGGGGAGGTGGCTCGCGCCGTCGCCAGAGCGGTGGCGCTCAGCGCTCGTGAAGAGGGGTTGGCCGATTTTGCCGGTGATCCGGCACCTTTGATTGACCAGACCTGGTGGCATCCGCACTATTGGGTGGCTTCCTGACGTTGCAAGGTCCGTGCATGAAACTTCGCCACCAGCTGGTTACCCTCTCCCTTGGGCTCTCCCTGCTGCTCATCATCATTCTGGGCAGCCTGCTTGCGCTCTTTATCCGCCACCTGCTGGAGAGCAATCTGGAGGAGAAGGGGGGCGATCTGGCCCGCATCATGGCGGCTGACAGCCGGGTGGTGGCGGCGCTGCACCAGGGGAGCGAGCCTGCACTGCGCGATTACATGGAGGAGGTGTGCCGTCGTACCGATGCCGCCTATATGGTGGTGACCGACGAGCATGGTCGCCGCCTCAGCCACCCTAACTCCGCTCTGGTGGGGGGGCAGTTTCGCGGTGAGGATCTCTGGCCCGCGATCCACGAGCGGCGCAGCTACTGCTCGCGCGACATGGGAACCATGGGGCCGGCGATCCGCTGCTTCTCCCCGGTCGTGGGGGCTGACGGGCGCGCCATGGGGGCCGTGGTGGTGGGCTATCTGATGCAGCAGGTGGAGGGCATCTACATGGAGCGGATTGCCCTGCTCATCAGCGCCATCGGCGCCGTCTTTGGTTGCGGCCTGCTGCTGGCGCTCTGGGTGCAATATCTGCTGCGCAAGACCCTGCTCGATCTGGAACCGGAGGCGATCGTCCGCCGCTTCACCCTGCAGGATCTTGTGCTGGAGCAGATCGCCGAAGGGGTGATTGCGCTGGATGGCCGCGGCCACATCGCCATGATCAACAGCACCGCCATCTATCAGCTGCGGCTGCCTGCCACCGGTCGTCACGCCCTGCAGGGGCAGGCGCTGGCCGAGCTGGTGCCACCGCTCGCGCCCGTACTCGAGCAGGAGGGGGAGGTTGCCTTCACCATTCAGGGCGAATCGTTCGTCGGTCGCTGGCAGGTGGTACATGGCAAGGAGCCCGGGCGCCTCCTGATCTTCAGCCGTCCCGAAGTGGCGACCAGTCTGGGGGTGCAGGTCACCCACCTGCGCCAGTACGCCGAGATGCTGCGGATGCAGAGCCATGAGTTTGCCAACAAGCTGAGCAGTCTCTCCGGCCTGTTGCAACTGGGCCATGTGGATCAGGCGGTCGAGCTTATCCAGCAGGAGAACGAGGCGTGCCAGACCCTGCTGCAGGAGCTGCTGGAACTTATCGACAACAAGCCGGTGGCGGGGCTTATTCTCGGCAAGTTCAGCCGGGCCCGCGAACTGGGGGTCACTCTTGAGCTCGATCCCGATTCGGCGCTCGGCGAGTATCCGGCCTCAGTCTCGGCCGATCTCATCACGCTCATCGGCAACCTGCTGGACAACGGTCTGCAGGCGGCCTGGCGCAATCGTCAGCAGTGTCCGCCGCGGGTGCTGCTCTCGCTCTGCGATGTGGGGCGCCGGTTGGTGATCGAGGTGGAGGATAGCGGCGAGGGGGTGGATGAGGATCTGGCCGATCACCTGTTCGATTACGGGGTGAGCCGCCAGAGCGGCGATCATGGCGTAGGACTCTTTCTGGTCAAGGAAACCGTGGGGCGCTACGAGGGTGTGATAGAATGGCGCCGAACTGTCGAGCAGACCACCCTGTTTGGCATCTACCTGAATAAAAACAAATTAATGTGAGCCATGGATCCAATACTCACCCTTGTTATTGAAGATGACGATCGGATTGGTGCCATCTTGTCCGAGCTGGTGGCCTCCACCTCCGGTTTCTCCCTGCTGGGGCGCGCCGGTACGCTGGCCCAGGCCGATGCCATGATGGCCGGCGTGGTGCCGCAGTTGCTGCTGGTGGATATCTCCCTGCCGGACGGTTCCGGCCTTGAGTGGGTGAGCCGCCTGCGCAGCCACAACCGCGAGGCTTATGTCATCATGGTGACCGCCTCGCGCGATGTGGAGACCATCCAGCAGGCGCTCAATCTCGGGGTGCATGACTACATCATCAAGCCGCTGCGGCTGTTTCGCATCCAGCAGAGCCTCGACGAAATCCTGCAACTTCATCAGAAGCTCTCCGAGCCGGGACGGCTGGAGCAGGAGGATCTCGATCGCCTGCTCGGCAAAGGGCGAACCCAGCCGAAAGAGGTGCGTACCACCCCCAAGGGGATCGACAGCATTACCCTGCGTCAGGTGCTCGACCTGCTTGCCGCCGAGCCCGAGAGCGTCTTCTCGACCGATACGGTGGCGCAGCGGTTGTCGCTCAGTCGCACCACGGCACGCCGCTATCTGGAGTATCTGGAGTCGGAAGATCGGGTGGATGTGGATCTCAACTACGGCCAGCGCGGGCGACCGGAGCGGCGCTACCGCTGGCGCCGGGCGGGGTGAGCAGGTTCACAGTCGCTAGAACACGATAGAAATGAACAAGGGAGCCAGCGGCTCCCTTGTTGTTTTTGGCATGTTGCCCGTCAAGCCGCATTGCGCTCCGGCAGTGGGACACGCTTTTTCAGCTGGGAGATCATCACGCCTCCCAGAATGAGGCCACCCCCCAGCAGGTGGTAGCCGTGGATCGGCTCGCCCAGACCGACGACGGCGATAAGCGCCGTACAGAGCGGCATCAGGTTCATAAAGACCGATGTGCGCTCGGCGCCCATGCAGGCGAGGCCGCGCATCCAGCAGTAGGCCGCCAGTAGGGAGGAGGCGAGCCCGGCGAAGAGCACCAGTCCCCACCCTTCGGCCGGCACTGCCATCGAGTCGGCACTGAGAGCGAGCGGTACCAGCAGCAGTACAGCCAGCAGGATCTGCATGTAGAGGTTGAGCCAGGGGCCGAAGGGGGGCTGCCAGCGGCGGATCAGCAGGCCGTAAAGGGCATAGCTGGCGGAGCCCAGCAGCATCATGCCATCCCCCGGGTTGATGCCGTTGTGCAGCAGGGCCAGCGGCTCGCCCTTGCCAAGCAGCCAGAGCACCCCGAACAGGGAGAGGCTCATGCCGAGCAGCGCCTGTTTGCCGGGACGCTGGCCGAAGAAGAGCGCCCCTTGCAGCAGGGTGAGCAGCGGAATGAGGGAGCCGATCACCCCCATGTTGGTGGCGGAGGTGCTGTGAGCGGCGTAGTAGGCGAGACACTGGTAGAGCACCATACCGAGTGCTGCCAGCACCAGCAGCTTGCCGAGCCAGGGACGAACCTCGCTGCGTCGCCGCCAGAGGGTGGGCAGGCAGAAGGGGGTCAGCGCCAGGGCGGCAATCACCCAGCGATAGAAGGAGATGGCCGCGGGGTCGAGCACGCTGGCCGCAGCTTTGGAGACCACGGTATTGGTGGCCCAGATCAGCACCGCCATCAGCGGAAACAGGAGGGGAGAGAAGAGTCGCATCAAAGGCTCCTTGGAGTAGATGTGACAAGTTTAACCTTGTCTGTATATTGTCAAGTAGCGTAAAACTGACAAACTATCCCGCAGAAAAGACAACTCCCTGTGATCTGTTGTAAGGCTACCGCCACCGGTTAGGGTATGGCACCTGCATGGTACGGGCCGAGGTTGAACATCAGGTGGGTATAGAAGCGGGCATCGAGAGGAGAGCGAAGAGACTATGACAACCCGGCACTACCACCCGGCAGACAGCGAGCTGCCAGCGCCCAATCCCCTCTACTTTCGCTACCAGCAGCTGCAGGCGGAGAACGTCATGGCTATGCACTCCCACCCCTGGGGGCAGCTCAGCATGATCAGTCTGGGGGTGATGGAGATGGGGCTGACCAACCAGCGCTTGCAGGTACCCGCCGACTACCTGATCTGGGTGCCGGCGGATCTGGAGCACGCCGCCTACAACGAGCAGGCCCTCGACTACACCTCCATCTATGTCAGTCACGAGCTGGCCGCCCGCTTGCCGGCCGAGCCTCGCCTGCTGCTGCTGACGCCGCTCATCCGCGCCCTGCTCGCCGATTTTTGCGAGCGCAAGGTGGGCCATATGGTGGATGAGTGGGATCAGCGTCAGGCCGAACTGCTGGTGGCGAAGCTGACCCGTACCCGCTGTCAGGAGAGCTACCTGCCGATGAGTCAGGACAAGCTGCTGGCCCCCATGCTGGCCGTGCTGCACAACGATCCGGCCGATCCCCGTACCCTGGCCCAGTGGGCGCAGCAGCTGCACACCACAGAGCGCACTCTGGCGCGCCGTTGTCTGCGCGAGCTCGGGATGAACTTCGGCCAGTGGCGGGCGCGGTTGCGGCTTATCAAGGCGCTGGCCTGGCTCAAGGGGGAGTTGCCCATTCAGGAGATCAGCTGGCGGCTCGGCTATGGCTCCACCTCCGCGTTCATTGCCATGTTCAACCGGGAACTGGGCTGCTCGCCCCAGCGCTATCGTCAGCAATCGCGAGGCAGTTCGCTGGCGGGACTGCCGGGCAAAGAGTCGCGAACATCTTGATAAGCCGCATGTTTATTGTCGTTATCGAGGGTATCATAGTGGCTTGTTTCGAGATTCCACGATGAGGCCGGGGCTATGCTGCCCGGCTTGATCCTGAGGTTTGTGCATCCATCCTGATGCCATGGGGTAAGCATGCTCGCTTCCGGTTCCCGTTTTGCCGAGTCCGTTTTCTGGTATCTACTGGCATTGACAGGCTGTTCCATTCTGCTGTTCGAGTTCGGCCCCGAGCGGGTGCTGGATATCAAAAACTGGCCCCACACCGTCGAGGTGACGCGGGCTTCCGGCGCGAGTGAGGCATCGGCCCGCTATGCCCCCTCGCAGGAAGGGGAGCCCGGCGTGAGCTGTACCCGTTCCGACGAGCCCAGCACCTATCCCGGCTGCGGTTTGATCCTGACGCTTTCGGCCCCCGAGCAGGGGCTCCACCTTGGGCGTTTCAAGACGCTCCATGTGCGCCTGCGCGTGACCGGCAATGGTCAGCAGGATTGGCGCTTCTATCTACGCAACTACAACCGGGCATTCAATATCCCCGGGGATCCCATGTCGCCCAAGTTCAACGAGATCATCTTCCGCCCCGCCGACTACGGCAGAAGCCACGAGGTGCCGCTTGACGTGTTTACCCCGGCCACCTGGTGGATCAAGCGCTACAAGGTGCCCTTGCAGTTGCAGGGGCCAGATTTGAGCCGTGTCTACGCCATCGAGATTGCGGCGGGATCGGACATGTCGCCGGGTGAGCACGGCGTGGTGATCGAAGAGCTGCGGTTTCATGGCGATTGGCTGGATGCCACCCTCTTCTATCGCCTGATCCTGCTGGTCTGGTTTCTCTATGGCTGCGCCACCTTTATGGTCAACCACCTGCATATGAAGCAGCGGTTGCGCCACGCCAATCGCGCGAAAGAGGAGGTGGAGGCGCTCAACCGTAGTCTGAGCGAGGAGAGCCGCCGCTCCCGCGAGCTGGCCTGTTACGATCCGCTCACCGGCGCCCTCAATCGTCTGGGTGGGGAGCGGTTGCTGGCCGATATCGGCGATCTGCCGTTTGCCTTCATCTATATCGATGTGGACCACTTCAAGCAGATCAACGACACCCATGGCCATCCGGTGGGTGACGAGGTGCTCAAGCATCTGGTCAGCGAAATCCAGCTAAACAGCGATGCGCTCTGCCATCTGGTGCGCTGGGGGGGCGAGGAGTTCGTGCTGCTCTGCCTCCATTACGACCTGCTGCGAGCCTGTGCATTGGCCGAACGGTTGCGCGCCAGGCTGGAAGAGTATCCCCACTGGCCCTCCTCCCTGCAGGTGACCGCCTCGTTCGGGGTGGCCGAACGGGGGGGAGACAGCCCGGAGCGGGTGCTCAAGCGGGCCGATGAGGCGCTCTATCAGGCAAAGCAGCGTGGCCGCAATCGGGTGGAAGCGCAGTGAGGGCGGGCAGTACGCCGTTTAGGCCGCCATTCGACAACTTCTTATAAAACGGGCAGAACCATATGACAGGACAAACCATCGGGGCCTTGACCCTGCTGGTGGCCGATTACGACGAGGCCATCGCCTTTTTTACCGAGGGGCTGGGGTTTGCGCTGCTGGAAGATACCCGACTCGACGAGCCGGGCAAACCGGGCAAGCGCTGGGTGCGGGTCGCTCCGGCGGGTAGCCCCGGTTCTGCGCTGCTGCTGGCCCGCGCCGTCAGTGAAGAGCAGCGTGCCGCCATCGGCAAGCAGGGCGGCGGGCGGGTATTTCTGTTCCTTGAGACCGATGACTTCTGGCGGGATTACCGGCGGATGCAGCAGTACGGTGTTCATTTTTGTGAACAGCCCCGTGACGAGTCTTACGGCACCGTAGTGGTATTTGAAGATATCAGTGGCAACCGCTGGGATCTGCTGCAACGGATATCTGCCAGTGGCATTTGAAAACGTTTATCATCCCGTCTGTCACAAAGTCATAAAAGTGTCACAGAAAATTCTAATAATTGGCGCACCCATCTTCACAGAGGAGAGAGAAGGGAATGGCTAAGCGAATTCTGGTGGTCGAGGACGAAGCACCGATCCGCGAAATGCTCTGTTTCGTGTTGGAACAGAAGGGATATGAGACGATTGAAGCGGAAGATTTTGCCGATGGACTGGCGAAGGTGCGCGAACCCTACCCGGAACTCATCGTGCTCGACTGGATGATGCCTGGCGGCAGCGGCATCCAGTTCATCAAGCAGCTCAAGCAGGATGAAGTGACCCGCCAGATCCCGGTGGTGATGCTGACCGCGCGCGGCGAGGAGGAGGACAAGGTCCGCGGCCTCGAAGCGGGGGCTGATGACTACATCACCAAGCCGTTCTCTCCCAAGGAGCTGACTGCCCGCCTTCATGCGGTGATGCGCCGCGTCTCTCCCACCTCGGTGGACGAGGTGATCGAGGTGCAGGGTCTCAAGCTGGATCCCGTTTCGCACCGGGTCAGCGCCGAAGAGAGGGCGCTCGACATGGGGCCAACCGAATTCAAGCTGCTCCACTTCTTCATGACCCACCCCGAGCGGGTCTACAGCCGCGAGCAGCTGCTCAACAATGTCTGGGGTACCAATGTGTACGTCGAGGACAGAACCGTGGATGTCCATATTCGCCGCCTGCGCAAGGCGATCGAAGAGACAGGGCACGATAGATTGATCCAGACGGTGCGTGGAGCCGGATACCGCTTCTCAACCCGTCTCTAGAGGCTGTTATGTTGCAACCCTACGCCTGGCGGCGACAGTTGTGGCGAATGGCATTTTTTTACGCGCCTTTCGCATTGGTTGGCTGGCTGATTGATCACCTTTCGCTCACTCTGCTGGTCGCTGCGTTGCTCCATCTTGGCTGGCACTACCGCTTCCAGAAGCGGTTGTCGGACTGGCTGTGGCACGATCGCAGCCTGGTTCCTCCCAACGGCAAAGGCAGTTGGGAGCACATCTTCAACGGCATCTACAAGTTGCAGCAGCGCCACCGCGCCCGGCGCCGCGAGCTGGCGGGCCTGATCCGCCGCTTTCGGGAAGGGGCCGAGGCATTGCCCGACGCGGCCGTAGTATTGCGCGATGATGGCAGCATCCTCTGGTGCAACCGGCTGGCGGAGCAGTTGCTCGGTTTTCGCTGGCCGGAAGATGCCGGTCAGCATATCGGCAACCTGATCCGCAATCCGGCCTTCACCGCCTATCTGGCGAAACAGGCTTTTGACGAGCCATTGGAGATGCACTCCCCGGTCAACGAGGAGAAGTTTCTCGAGTTTCGCATCATGCCCTATGCCTCCGATCAGGCGATGCTGGTGGTGCGCGATGTTACCCGCTTGCGCAGTCTGGAGAAGACCCGCAAACACTTTGTCTCCAACGTCTCCCACGAACTGCGCACGCCACTCACGGTACTCAAGGGCTATCTGGAGATGACCGAGGAGCCACCGCCGCCCGCCATGTGGGCCAAGGCGCATCGGGTGATGATGGAGCAGACCATCCGGATGGACAATCTGGTCAATCAGCTGCTCACCCTGTCACGCATCGAGGCGGCTCCGAGCGTGGATCTCTCCCATCTGGTGGACATGCCCGCCATGCTGGGGCTGCTGGAGCAGGAGGCACGGGCGCTCTCGGGCGAGCGGGCCCACCAGATCGAGTTCGTGGTGCAGCCCAACCTCTTGGTGCGTGGCGATCAGGAACAGCTGCGCAGCGCCGTCTCCAATCTGGTCTACAACGCCATTCACTACACACCGCAGGGGCGCAAGGTGACGGTGGAGTGGCGCAAGCAGGGGGCGATGGCGCTGTTTGCGGTGCAGGATGAGGGGGAGGGGATCCCGCCCGAGCATCTGGCACGGCTCACCGAGCGTTTTTATCGGGTGGACAAGGCGCGCTCGCGCCACACCGGTGGCTCCGGCCTCGGCCTTGCCATCGTCAAGCATGCCTTGAGTCACCACGACTGCCAGCTCGATATCGAGAGCCGGGTCGGCTTTGGCAGCCGCTTCAGCTTTCTCATCCCCAGCCGAATGGTGGTAATAAAATAGTCTTTTATGACAAGGTGTTAGATATACGGGAAGGGCTGCGTTGGCAGCCCTTTGCCATTTGGACAAAAGCGCCGCCATGTCATTAAAGTGTCACATTAAATCCATAAATTTGTCACTGCCAGGTCAGATACTGGCGCCGTTTTAAGAACGGACCTTCTGTAACTTTGGAGAGATTGGATGAAACTCAACAAACTGGCTGGTGTAATCGGATTCACCGCAGCAACCCTCTTTTCTGCCAGCACCCTGGCCTATGGTGTCGATAAAAACCTGCCGGAATACACCCCGACCAGCGGCATCTCGGGCAACCTGTCCTCTGTCGGCTCGGATACCCTGGCCAACATGATGACCCTGTGGGCTGAAGAATTTAAGCGCATGTATCCCAACGTCAACGTGCAGATCCAGGCTGCCGGCTCCTCTACCGCGCCGACCGCCCTGACCGAGGGGGTTGCCCAGTTTGGCCCGATGAGCCGCGCCATGAAGGCTGGTGAAGAGGAGGCATTCGAGAAGCGTTACGGTTACAAGCCGACTGCCATCCGCGTCGCAGTCGATGCTCTGGCCGTGTTCGTCAACAAGGATAACCCCATCAAGGGGCTGACCATGCCGCAGATCGACGCCATCTTCTCCAGCACCCTCAAGTGCGGCGAAGCCAAGGCGGCCACCAAGTGGTCTGATCTGGGTCTGACCGGGAACTGGTCCGGCAAGGATCTGCAACTGTTCGGTCGCAACTCCGTATCCGGTACTTACGGTTACTTCAAGGAGCACGCCCTGTGTAACGGCGACTTCAAGAGCGGTGTGAACGAGCAGCCGGGTTCCGCCTCCGTGGTGCAGTCCGTCTCTGCCTCCCTGAACGGCATCGGTTACTCCGGCATCGGCTACGTCACCTCCGGCGTGCGTGCAGTTCCGCTCTCCAAGGATGGCAAGACCTTTATCGAAGCGAACGCTGACAACGCCATCACCGGCAAGTATCCGCTCTCCCGCTTCCTGTACGTTTACGTGAACAAGCACCCGAACAAGCCGCTCTCCCCGATGGAGCAAGAGTTCGTCAAGATGATGCTCTCCAAGGCAGGCCAGAATATCGTTGCCAAAGATGGCTACGTACCGGTACCGGCCAAGGTGGTACAGGCTGACCTGAAAAAACTGGGTATCAACTGATAGTTCGATATCCAGAGAGTGTAAAAACGAGCCCTGCGGGGCTCGTTTTGTTTTTGGCGACTGTCAATGTTGTTAATAGTTGGCGCATGATCTTTTTGCATCGGCATGGCTCTGGCTCCCTTGCAGAGCAGGGCGGCATTTCCGAGAATAGGGCAACGTTATGGCAAAGGACCCCTTCATGATTGCGTCTCTCTCCAAGTTTGGCCTGGTAGCCCTCTGCAGTTCCCTGCTGGTCGCTTGTGCCCAGTCTCCGACCGGTCGCAGCCAGATGCTGCTCTACTCTCCCCAGCAGATGAACCAGCTGGGTGCCGACTCGTTTGCCCAGATGAAGCAGCAGGAGAAGGTGAGCACGGATGCCAAAATGAACGCCTATGTATCCTGCGTCGCCAAGGCGGTCGCAGCCCAGGTGCCCGCCAGCTACGGCATCACCAACTGGGAAGTTGTGGTGTTTGACTCCAAGCAGGTCAACGCCTTTGCGCTGCCCGGTGGCAAGATCGGGGTCTACAGCGGCCTGCTCAAGGTGGCCAAGAATCAGGATCAGCTGGCGACCGTTATCGGTCACGAGCTGACCCACGTGCTGGCCCAGCACTCCAACGAGCGACTCTCGCGCAGCCAGCTGGCCGGGATCGGTATGGCTGCGGCCGATGTTGCCCTCGGCAGCAGCGAGTATCGTGGCGCCACCATGGCGGCCCTTGGCCTCGGCATGCAGGTAGGGGTGATGCTCCCCTATGGCCGCACCCAGGAGAGCGAAGCGGACCGGCTGGGTCTGGAGCTGATGGCGCGTGCCGGTTTCAACCCGGCCGAAGCGATTCCGCTTTGGCAAAACATGAGCGCCGCCTCCGGTGGCAACAATCCGCCCCAGCTGCTCTCCACCCACCCGAGCAACGAGAGCCGGATCGCCGATCTGCAGGCACAGCAGGTTGAAGTCGAGCCGCTCTATCAACAGGCTCGCGCGTCGGGTCTGGTGCCCCAATGCAAGGCATAAGCCTGCGCATGGCGCGGCCCGAGGATGCTGCCGCCATGACGGTAATGCAGCGGGCCAGCTGGCTCGCTGCCTATGGTCAGGTGCTGGGCCCGGATCTGCTGGAGCAGCTGGCGGTGACCTCCCATCTGCAGATCTGGCAGCAGCGGTTGGCTGACGCTGGGCCAAGGCCCATGCTGCTCTGTCTCGATGAGGTGGTCATCGGCCTGCTCTACTGGCAACCGGTGCAGGAGGGGGATGAGACCATCGCCTGGATCCGCGCCTTCTATCTTCACCCCGATCACTGGCGGCAGGGCTATGGCAAGCGGCTGTGGCAGGCGGTGGCGATGCAGATGCGCCGAAGCCGCTGCTCCTGCGTCAAGTTGTGGCTGCTCGATGGCAATCATATCGGAGAGGGCTTCTACCTGCGCCGCGGTTTCATGTTTGATGGTCAGGAGCGCACCCTGATGAGCCTTGGCCACCCCTGTCTGCAGCGGGAAATGTCCCGTTTGCTCTGATCTCTCTCCCGTTTTTCGCCCCCGGTCACTTTATTTTTTTAGCGAATTAATACAATGTCACCCGAAACAGATGGGATGAGAACTCGCTGACAGGGAGAGCGGCATGTATTACGGCTTTGATATCGGTGGTACCAAGATTGCGTTCGCTGTCTACGACGGCGCCCTGAACCTTTGCCACGAAGAGCGTATGAGTACGCCCGGTGATGACTATCAGGGGCTGTTGCAGCTGGTTCGCTCTCGGGTCGAGCAGGCCGATACCCGCTTTGGCGTCAAAGGGGCGGTCGGCATCGGTTTTCCCGGTATTCTCAACCGTCACGACCAGAGCATAGTGGCGGCGAACCTCCCCTCCATCAATGGTCGCCATCTGGGGGCTGATCTGGCCGAGCTGCTGGCGCGGCCGGTCAAGGTGGACAACGATGCCAACTGCTTCCTCTGGTCGGAAGTGCACAAGGGGGCAGCCGATGGGGCCGGCAGTGCGCTGGGCATGACCATTGGCACCGGCATCGGTGGTGCCATCTATCTGGCAGGCACCCTGATCCAGGGGCGTAACTGGCTGGCTGGTGAAATCGGTCACTATCCGCTGCCGGCCACCATCCTGATGAAGTATCCCGACTTGCCTCGTCCCCGCTGCGGCTGTGGCCGTCTGGTCTGTTTTGAAACCTATGCATCCGGTACAGGCCTTGAGCGCCTCTACTACCATTTTCACGGCCACCGGGCCACCGGCCATCAGATTGTGGCGCGCTTCGAGGCTCATGAGCCCCATGCCGTCGCCACCATCGACTGCTGGCTAGAGATCCTGGCGGCTGGACTTGCTACCGCCATTTCGGTGATGGATCCCGAGGTGGTTGTGTTGGGGGGCGGCCTGAGCGGCCTGCCTGCCCTTTACGAACAGTTGCCGCTGCGCCTGCCCGGCCATCTGCTGCCCGGGGTGGCTCTGCCCGAGATCCGCGAAGCCCGCTTTGGCGGCGCTGGCGGGGTGCGGGGCGCAGCCTTGCTCAATCTATGAGATCAGATGCAGGTCTGATCTCCCCGATAAAAGGAGTCCTCATGACCTCTCTTGAAATCTGCATCGACAATCTGGAATCCCTTTTCACTGCCCAGGAGGCCGGCGCCGATCGCATCGAGCTCTGCTCTGCGTTGGGGCTTGGGGGGCTGACCCCCTCCTATGGTTTTATGCAGTTGGCCGCTCGTCACGCCACCGTCCCTGTCTATGCCATGATCCGTCCACGCGCCGGGGATTTTTGTTTCAACGACGGTGAGTTCGAGATGATGCTGCAAGATATCGCGGCGGCACGCTCTGCCGGTCTGCAAGGGGTCGTGGTCGGTCTGCTGGATGAGGAGGGGCGGGTGCCTGCCGCCAAGCTCAAGCAGCTGGTGGATGCCGCCGGATCGTTGGGTGTCACCTTCCACCGCGCCATCGATCTCTCTTCTGACTGGCGGCTCGATCTGGAGACCATAGTCGCTGCCGGCTGCGAGCGCATTCTCAGCTCCGGCCATGCACCGACCGCGCTGGCCGGACTGGAAAATCTGCAGGCGATGCAACAGGCGCTGGCGGGGCGAGCCAGCCTGATGCCGGGGGCGGGGGTCAATGCCGACAACGTGCGTACCATCATCGAATTTACCGGGGTGAGCGAAGTGCATATGTCCGGCATGGGCTGGCGTGGCGGTATGGTGCCTCATGGCGTCAATATGGGCACCTCGGATGATGGCCGGGTCAATATCACCGATGGCGCCAAGGTCGCAGCGGTGCGGGCTCTGCTGGACAAGACCTGATACGGGCCGCGTGGCGGTAGTTCGCGTACTGCTGGACGATAACCTTTCGGACAAAAGAGGGGCGCCACTTGCTGGCGCTCCTCTTTTTGCTTGTGTGAACTCTCTCCCACGCTCGGGGAAATCAGGCACGAGGCTGGCAGCACCTCGCGAAAAAGTCTGATATCATCCCGTCTCTTTTATCATCTGGACCCGGAGCACATCTCAATGTCCCAATACGACTCTATCGAACAGAAAGCCAGTTATGGCATCGGCCGCAACATGGGTGATCAGCTGGCGCAGCAAGCCTTCGCCGGTCTGGATATCCCGGCCCTGCAGCAAGGTCTGGCAGATGCCCTGAACGGTCTGGAGTTCGCGGTCAGCCGTGACGATATCAACGATGCCTTCCAGGTCATCACCGCTCGCATGCAGGAAGAGCAGGAAGCGGTTGCCAAAGCAGCAGCTGCTGCTGGCGAAGCTTTCCTGGCCGACAACGCCAAGCGCGACGAAGTGACTGTGACCGATTCCGGCCTGCAGTACGAAGTGCTGGTAGAGGGTAATGGCGCCGTGCCGGTAGCGGGTCAGTCCGTACGCGTGCACTACCACGGTACCTTCACTCACGGTGGCGTGTTCGACAGCTCCGTTGCTCGCGGTCAGCCGGCCGAGTTCCCGGTGACCGGCGTTATCGCTGGCTGGGTTGAAGCGCTGCAACTGATGCCGGTTGGCTCCAAGTGGAAGCTCTACATCCCGCACGATCTGGCCTACGGTGCCCGTGGTGCCGGTTCCATCCCGCCCTACTCCGCGCTGGTATTCGAAGTAGAGCTGCTGGATATCCTGTAATCCGGCTGGCTTGATCTTGATGCAGACGGCGACCCTCGGGTCGCCGTCTGTTTTTTGGGCCCCTCAATAGACACCGGTTGTCGCGATCAGATGAAATCGGAGAGTCTGCCAGCCAGCTTTTCCGACTCTTGATTGATTTTTTCACTCTGGCTGCAGCCATACTGCAAACCGTCTGACCAAATCGAGGAACCCCGGATGAACAGATACATGAACAACGCCGTGCTGACCGCCTTGCTGCTGCTCAGCATTCCGGCCAGTGCCGACGCCATGCGCTGCAAGAATGCGCTCATTACCGAAGGGGACAGCACTGCCGAGATGCTGCTAAAGTGCGGCGAGCCCATGTTGCGGGAAGACATTACCCGTAACGAGGAGAATCAGTACGGCAACGTGGTCGAGGTCAAATATGGCGAACGCTGGACTTACAACTTCGGCAAGAACGAGTTCATGCGCTTTGTCACCGTGCGCAACGGCAAGGTGATAGATATAGAAAATGGCCCGCGCGGCGAGTAACCGGCGGGCGAAAGGCATGGATGCACAACAGACAGAAGGGCAAGTCCCTTGACTCACATGTCCGGCAAGGGATCGCGGTGACCAAGTTGTCTGACCGCCAGATTGATCTGGCGGGCCAGCCTCAGTCGCTGGCGACAGGTCAGGCCGTGAAGACTGATCCTGCCGGCGTTGAATTCAAATGTCCCCAATGCCTCGATGGCAAAGTAACCTCGGTGAAAGCTCTTGATGTAGCGAGCGATCTGGCGTGGGGATAACTGCTTGAACACCTTCATCACAACAAACCCTGATTGAACCGGACGGGGGAGATGATGGGACTCGTATATGACATGCTAATGACGGTTTTGTACGCTTTCAATTAATCCGGTCACGGTCACGCGCGACTACGCGGCCATGAAAAAGTTGTGCGGTGCAAAGGGTTAGCCCCGATATACTGCGAGCACTCTGACTGGATGGAAAAAGGGCCTGCGCGTGGAATGGGTTGATGTAGTGGATGCGGATAACCGGGTGATTGGCGTGGCCGAGCGTGCCAGGGTGCGGCGCGAGAATCTCTGCCATCGGGCCAGCTACATTCTGGTACTCGACGAGGCGAACCGCATCCTGGTGCAGCGGCGCACCCTCAGCAAGGATTTTTGCCCCGGCATGCTGGATGCCTGTGCCGGCGGTGTGGTCACCACCGGGGAGGCGATGGAGCCCTCGGCGCGGCGCGAACTGGCCGAGGAGCTGGGGATCCGCGATGTGCCGCTCGAGGCATTCGGTGACTTCTATGCCGAAGGTGAAGGGTATCGGGTCTGGGGTGGCCTCTTCAGCTGCCGCTATCAGGGACCGCTGCAGTTGCAGGCCGAAGAGGTGAGCGAGGTGCAGTGGATGAGCCTGGCCGAGATAGCGGCCCGCGCTGCCGAGTTTACCCCCGACTCCCTGTTGGCTATCGCCACCTGGCAGGCCCGGCGTTAAGAGCGCAGCCACAAAAAACGGGCAGCCTTTGGGCTGCCCGTTTTTGTTGCGCGGCTAGACAAGTTTGAGCTGGCGGTTGGTGCGCCCGCAGCGGCTGGGTCTGGCCAGCCAGTAGCCCTGCCACTCTGTGGCAAGGCGCAGCAGCGGATACTCCAGATCGAGCCTGGTCACCACCAGTTGTCCCGGATCTTCTCCCGTCACCGGCTTGCCACTGGCCGGGTCGATGATCTCGACGATGCAGCTCTCGTTGACGATAAAGCCCTGACCGGGGCGACTCTCGTAGGCCACCACCCCGACATCCTGCCACACCAGACAGTTGAAGGCGGCAATGCCGTGGATAGCCTCGAGCGGTGCTGTCTCGGGGTGGGTCACCTCGCACAGCAGGGCGTGGCGCAGACATTCGGTGGGGGTCTCGGCCAGCTCGGCGGCCTCCAGCAGATCGAGCAGGGTGACCAGCGGGCCGACGAAACCTGTGGGTTGATAGCGCCGCAGTGTTTCGAGCTGGCGCTGGGTGTCGTCGGGGCCGCAGGGCACCACGGGGCAGCCGAGCTGGCGCGCCCCGTTGTCAAAGATGAAGGCGGTGGGGCCGGCATGATAGTCATGGCAGTTGAGCAGCACCTCTCCTGCCTTGAAGCCGGCGGCAAAGAGCGCCCGTGCAACCCCCCACCAGTCGGCCCCGGCATATTCGGGAATGGCCAGCTGCCCGGGGCAGGAGAAGACCCGCAACGCCTGACTGGCTGGTCGACCGGTGAGTCCGGCAAAGGGGGGATAGGCTTGCTGGGCGGTAAAGAGATCCGTGCTGTCGAGCAGCGGCAGGGAGGCGAGCTGCTCCAGATCGTCGAGACGGCAGTGGCGATAGGCGCTGGAGTAGCCAGAGCAATACTGGCTGACATGGGCGAGTTGATGATTGAGCTGATCCAGCTGCTGTTGTGCGCGCAGGGCTGGGGGGCGAATTTCCAGCCCGTCGTAATGGTTATGCATGAAGGCCTCCTGAGTCGGCAGATCCTGCTCAAGGTTAGTTCAAATGGCCCCGGCAGAGAGAGGCCTGTGTCACATGGCAGGTGTGGGGTAGACTGGGGCTCTTTTCATCCAGAGATCCCCATCAACTACCCATTAACTAAAGGACGAGCACGATGATCGCGATTGGTCAGACCCTGCCTGCGGGCGAATTCACCTTCATCACCGCCGAGGGAAAGCAGCAGCGAGACACCCGAAGCCTGTTTGGCGGCAAGCGGGTGGTGCTGTTTGCGGTGCCCGGCGCCTTTACCCCTACCTGCTCCAACGCCCATCTGCCGGGTTACGTGGTGCTGGCCGACCAGCTGATGGCCAAAGGGGTGGATGCCATCTGTTGTCTGTCGGTCAACGACGCCTTCGTGATGAAGGCGTGGCAGGATGCCCAGAACGCCGGGGCCATCACCATGCTGGCGGATGGTGATGGCAGCTGGACCCGGGCGCTGGGGCTTGCCAAAGAGACCGGTGCCTTTGGCGGCGTGCGTGCCCAGCGCTTTGCCCTCATCGCCAATGATGGAGTGGTGGAGCAGCTGTTTGTGGAGGAGCCCGGCAAGTTCGAGGTCTCCGATGCGGCGAATCTGCTGAGCAGACTGTAGCGATTAATCGTTGTTTGATTTCCCCTTGAATTGACTGGCGGCGCCGTTACACTGGGCGCCACTTTCCAATGGCGCCAGCAGCTTTGCTGGCGCTCCTGTTTACTGGCGATGGGATAGAGACCTTATGACCCTGGCTTTTGTTGCCCTGATTGCCGGACTGGCGCTGCTGGTCTGGAGTGCAGACAAGTTTGTGGACGGGGCGGCGGCAACCGCCCGTTATGCCGGCATGCCGCCGCTGCTGATCGGCATGGTGATCATCGGTTTTGGCACTTCGGCCCCGGAGATGGTGGTGTCGGCACTGGCGGCAACCCAGGGCAACCCGGGTCTGGCCCTTGGCAACGCCTATGGCTCCAACATCACCAATATCGCGCTAATCCTGGGTCTGACGGCGCTGATCAGCCCCATCGCGGTCGCCTCTCAGGTGGTACGCAAAGAGATCCCGATCCTGCTCGGCATTACCCTGCTCTCCGGTGCCTTGCTGCTGGATGGCCATCTTGGCCGGATGGATGCCACCATTCTGGGCGTCGTCTTTGTCGGCCTGATGGGCTGGTCCATTTGGGCTGGTATGAATGGCAAGGGAGATGCGCTGGATAGCGAGACCGCCGAGGATATCGAGAGCGAGGGGATGTCCCTCAAGAGCGCCATTCTCTGGCTCATTGTCGGGTTGGTGCTGCTGATCGGCGCCTCCCGTTTGCTGGTCTGGGGGGCGGTCACCATCGCTCAGGCGCTCGGTATCAGTGATCTGGTGATTGGTCTCACCATTGTGGCCATCGGTACCTCGCTGCCTGAGCTGGCATCATCGCTGATCGCCATTCGCAAGAACGAGCATGATCTGGCGCTGGGCAATGTGATAGGTTCCAACCTGTTCAATACCCTGGCGGTGGTGGGGATTGCGGCGGGCATCCACCCGCTCGACGTGGCGCCGGAAGTGCTCACCCGTGACTGGAGCATCATGATGGGGCTGACCTTGTTGCTGCTGCTGATGTGTTTGGGTCGCAAGGGGCAGGGGCGGATCAATCGGCTGGAGGGGGGCGTGCTGCTGACCTGCTTTGTCGCCTACACCGGCTGGCTGCTGACCAGTCAGTTTATCTAACCCATGCCGGTGCAATGAGAGAGGGGGAAGCTTAAGCTTCCCCCTCTTGTTTTTGCTCGGTGAGCGGTTTGCTTAGGCAACAGCTACCAGCTTCTGCCCCTTCTGGTTGCTGTCCAGAATGAGGATGCTCGCCTTGGGGAAGAAGTTGAAGGTAGAGGCCGAGGCCCAGGTGTAGGCGCCCATCACCTTGCCAATCACCAGCTCGCCGATGGCCAGATCCGGCAGCATGATGCCCTCGCGGATCACGTCCACGCTGTCGCAGGTGGGGCCGGAGAGCACCGAGTTGTGCAGCTCGCCGCTGGCATAGGGCGTACTCACCGGATAGGTGACGTGGTCGTAGAGCTGGCCGTTGTAGCTGCCATAGAGGCCGTCATCCAGGTAGTACCAGATCTTGTCGCCGCGGTGGGCCTTGCCCATCACGCTGGCGACCGAGGTCATGGCCGGTGCGCTGATAAAGCGGCCCGGCTCGGCAATCTTCTGCACCGTAGCCGGCAACTTGGCCAGCGCTTCGCGGATCGGCGCGCAGAAGCCGTCGATATCGAACTCGCCTCCTTCATAGTCGACCGGGAAACCGCCGCCGATATCCAGTACCCACGGCTTGAGACCGAGCGCCCAAGCTTGCTCCATGATCTCGCGGCAGGCGTCGATGGCCTGCACATGGCGGCGGGCGTGGGGCACTTGCGAGCCGACGTGGAACGACAGCCCCATCACCTTGATCCCCTTGGCGTGCGCCAGTTGCAGCAGCGGCAGCGCCTGCTCCGGGGTGCAGCCGAACTTCTTGGAGAGATCGACCTTGGTCTCCGGGTTGGGGAAGCTGACCCGCAGCAGCAGTTTCACTTCGTCCTTGTAGGGAATGAACTTCTCCAGCTCCAGCGGGTTGTCGTAGACAAACACGGTGCAGCCGAACTCCAGCGCATAACGGATATCGCTGTCGCGCTTGATGGGATGGGTATGAATGCAACGTCCCGGGCGAACCCCCTGGCTGCGCACCAGATCCACTTCGCCATTGGTGGCCAGATCGAAACAGGCCCCCTCTTCCTTCAAGACAGAGACCACCGCCTCGTGGGGCAGGGGTTTGAGTGCGTAGTGCAATCGCACATCGGGCAGGGCGGCGGCCAGCGCCCGATACTGTTTGCGGACGGCTGCCTTGTCGAGCAGCAGCAGGGGAGAGCCGAATTGTTCAACCAGCTGACGGTAGTCTTGTGCGACCACATCTTTTGCAACCAGGGTCTCGTTCATTCTCTTTTGGTCATCCTTAGGGGGCGTGATATGCCCAAGCCATATGCGATTGAACCGGCGACGGCCGGGTCAGGCGAGCGGTCCGGTGGGACCAACCGAACACAGTGCATAAATTGATGGCAAAGTGCTTGGTTATGCGTCGGATTATCTGCTTATTGACTCTGTGTGCAAGCTATTTGCTTGGATATGTTGGCAAGTTTTTCTGGCCGAAACGATTGAGAGGATTGCTATCAATTCAGCCACTTTCCTTATCGAACCGTTTCGCTGCCGTTCGGGCTTAACTTGTTGATAGTTAACTAACATTTAACATGTTGGCGAGGGTTTGAGCGCAGGGCAAAAAAGTGCGGCAGCGGGGTTCCAAGTGCGAGACAGCTCACATTTTTTGGATTAACATGCCCGCTTCCTAATCCAAATTAGTTCGGATGAAGGTAGCAGGAGAGCGATGGGCAACCATCCACCGAAGAAGTGAATCTTTCAGGTACCGGGCAACCGGTGTGGACTGCTACTGGACGATACTCTGGAGAGACCCGTTTAATCGGGCGCCGAAGGAGCAAGGCACCATGATTGCATCGCAATCTGGCGCCGGAAACTCTCAGGCAAAAGGACAGAGGGGATGGGATGGTTGTACCTGAGCTTGGAGCTGTTCACGATCTGTAACGAGAGGTCGTCAGCAAGGCAAAGAGCCGCGCAGGAACCGGAGCGTATAGACATACGTGAGCCTCTCGGTTCCACATAAGCGAGCTGCACATGAGCCTTGATCACGGTCTCGCAGTAAGAGTGTGAACACGTTTTTGGCCCGCATCCGATCGCCTCTGGCCGATCGCGACACCTATGGGAAGATCATCCTTCTCCTCCTTAATTTTTGTTTCTTAAGGAGGATGCATGTCATCAATTCAATCGGCGTTAACCGCCATCGATAGCTTTATCTGGGGTCCGCCCCTGCTGATCCTGCTGGTCGGGACCGGTATCTACCTCACTCTGCGTCTGGGTCTGCTTCAGGTGGTGCGCTTGCCGCTCGCTCTGCGTCTGGTCTTTGGTCGCGATCAGGGCCAGGGCAAGCAGGGGGATGTCTCCAGCTTCGGCGCCCTCTGTACTGCACTTTCGGCAACGATCGGCACCGGCAACATCGTCGGGGTCGCCACCGCTATCAAGCTGGGTGGCCCCGGTGCCCTGTTCTGGATGTGGATGGCTGCGCTGTTTGGGATGGCCACCAAGTACGCCGAGTGCCTGCTGGCGGTCAAATATCGCGAGCAGGATGCCAACGGCCAGATGGCTGGCGGCCCCATGTACTATCTGGAGAAGGGGCTCGGTTCCAAGCCGCTCGCCAAGCTGTTTGCCCTGTTCGGCATCGGCGTCGCCTTCTTCGGCATCGGTACCTTCCCGCAGGTTAACGCCATCAGTGACGCCATGAGCCTCTCCTTCTCGGTACCCCGTGAAGCGACTGCTGTAGTGCTGACCCTGATCGTGGCGCTGGTGACTTTGGGGGGCATCCAGTCCATCTCCAGCGTGTCGAGCAAGGTGGTGCCTTTCATGGCCATCTTCTACATCGTCGCCTGTCTGGGCGTGCTGGTGAACAATGCCAGTGCCCTGCCGGAGGCGATCGCGCTGGTGATCGGGAGTGCCTTCACCGGCCATGCGGCGACCGGTGGCTTCGTCGGTGCCGGTATCATGCTGGCAATCCAGTCCGGGGTGGCGCGCGGGGTCTTCTCCAACGAGTCGGGGCTGGGCTCAGCGCCCATCGCGGCGGCGGCGGCCAAGACCGACTCCTGTGTGGAGCAGGGGCTGGTCTCCATGACCGGTACCTTCATCGACACCATCATTATCTGCACCATGACCGGTCTGACTCTGGTGGTGACCGGGGTATGGAGCGGCGATGTGAGCGGGGCGGCCATGACCAGTCTGGCCTTTGCCCAGGGGCTCGATGCCCATGTCGGCCAGTATCTGGTGAGCATTGGCCTCCTGTTCTTCGCCTTTACCACCATCCTTGGCTGGAACTACTACGGCGAGCGCTGCACCGAGTACCTGTTCGGGGTGAAGGCGATCAAGCCCTATCGTCTGGTCTATCTGGTATTGGTGGCGAGTGGTGCCTTCTTGCATCTGGATATGATTTGGCTGCTGGCCGACATCGTCAACGGCCTGATGGCGGTGCCCAACCTGATCGGCCTGATTGGCCTGCGCCATGTGGTGATCGCCGAGACCCGCGCCTACTTTAGCCGCGAACAGGATGGCGAAGCAGAGCCGGAACCGCAGACCGCCTGATCCCGCAGCAATCAATCCAAATGAAAAAAGCCACGACCCGGGTCGTGGCTTTTTTATTGCGCTCTGTTCGTCGCGGGATTAGAGAGGCTATTTGCTGCGCTTGGGCAGCAGCAGGTTCATCACGATGGCGGTGAGGCCGCCGGTGGCGACGCCGTAGGAGAGCACGCTTCTGGCCAGCTCCGGCAGGTGTTGCAGCACTTCCGGCACCTGCGCCACCCCGAGGCCCATGGCCAGCGACACCGCCAGGATCATCAGGGCACGGCGATCCAGCTCCTCGCGGGAGATGATGCGCACGCCAGCGGCGGCAATGGTGCCGAACATCACGATGGTGGCGCCACCCAGCACGGGCTCGGGGATCTGCTGCACCAGACTCGCGACCGCCGGGAACAGGCCGAGCAGGGCCAGCATGGCGGCGATGAAGAGGCCGACGTGACGGCTGGCGACGCCGGTCAGCTGGATGACGCCGTTGTTCTGGGCGAAGGTGGACATGGGGAAGGTGGAGAAGAGTGCCGCCAGCATAGAGTTGGCGCCATCGGCCAGCACGCCACCCTTGATCCGTTCCATATAGACAGGCCCTTCCAGCGGCTCGCCGGAGATGTCCGAGGTGGCGGTCATATCGCCGATCGCTTCGAGCGCTGTCACCACGAAGATGATGGCGAGCGGTACGAACAGTTGCCAGTCAAAGCCAAGGCCGTAGTGGAGCGGAATGGGCACCATCACCAGCGGGCCATCGAAGGTGGGGGCGCTCACTTTGCCCAGCAGCAGCGCCACCGCATAACCTGCCAGCATGGCGATCATGATGGCGGAGAGGCGCAACCAGGGGTTGCGACTGCGCTGCAGCAACACGATAAGGCCGAGTACCAGCAGGGAGAGGAAGAGGTTGGTGTGGCTGGCGAAGCTGCCGTCCGCCAGCGCGCCGTAGCCGCCGCCCATGCTGATGAGCCCCACCTTGATGAGGGTCAGGCCGATGAGCAGCACGACGATGCCGGTCACCAGCGGGGTGATGATCCGTTTGACCAGATGAAGGAAGCGGCTCATCACCACGATAGTGAGGGCGGCCGCCAGCATGGTGCCGAACAAGGTGCCCAGCAGATCGTCGGTGGGCATGGCCGCCTGCTTGAGGGCGAGACCGGAGGCGATGATGGGGCCGAGGAAGTTGAAGCTGGTGCCCTGTACCGAGAGGAGGCCGGAACCGATGGGGCCGAAGCGGCGGGTCTGGATGAAGGAGGCGATGCCGGACATGACCAGCGACATGGAGACGATATAGCGAGTGTCGGCGGCAGGGATGCCGAGGGCATTGGCGATGATGAGAGGAGGAGTAATGATGGCGACAAACATGGCGAGCATATGCTGCAGGGCGGCGAACAGCGTCTGGGGCAGAGGCGGGACATCCTCTATGCCATAGACCAGTTCGCTATGGGCTCGCCTGGGTGGATGTGCCTCTCGATTGGCGCGTGTGACTGCTGCCTGTTCCATATGTACCTCGATTGTGTGGGGGGAGGGGGAAAAATTGGGCGATATTGTAGTGATCGAGAGGGGGATGACCAGCGTTAATGAAGAGAAAAAAGGTTTATTTTTCTGTGCATTGAAACGTTTGCGCGGTGTCGTTATCATCTGTCGGTTTGTGTGATCGTCCTCTCCTTTTTATTCCCCTCGCTAATGACATTTTTACCACTTTGTAGGTGTAGAATGAGCCCTCAGTAATTAATCGTGGAGACTCTGGATGCTTAAGTTGTCAGAGTTCTGGAGTGCGAGGGTTCACTCCGAAGACTTTACCCGTACCCGTATGGGCTTTATGACGGTGCGGTTGCGCCTGCTCACCTGCCTGCTGATGGCCGGGTTGCCGGCCTGGGCCGTGGTGGATTGGATTACTCTGCCGGCCCCCCATTTCGAGCTGCTGTTTCAGGCCCGCATCTTCTGTACTCTGGCGCTTTCACCGCTGATCCCCCTCTCTTACCTGATTCATTTTCGTCGCGAGCGGATGAAGCTGGCGCTCGGCTATCTGATGATGGTGATGATGATCTTCTCCCTTTTCTGTTTGCACAGTTTTGGCAGCGAGCAGGAGTTGCAGGCCGGTTATGCCGTCTTCCCCTATCTGCTCATCACCCTCTTTGCCATCTTTCCCATCCCGCTCTCTCTCGGGCTACAGCTGGCTGGCGTGGTGCTGGTGACCATGCTGCTGGGGTATTGGTTGCTGGTGGGACAGAGCCTCTGGAGCCAGGCCACCCTGAACCAAATCTGGGTACTCGGCATGTTTACCCTGGCCAGCTGCTGGGTGCAGTGCGGTCAGCTCAATATGCTGCTGCGACTCTATCGGGAATCGACCACCGACGAGCTGACCGGCATGATGAACCGCCGCCTGTTGATGAAGCAGCTGGAGCAGGCGAGAGCCCGACTGCAGACCAAGAAGAAGCCCTTTGCGGTAATGCTGCTGGATCTCGATCGCTTCAAGCGGATCAACGATATCTACGGTCATCTGGCAGGGGATGCGGTGCTCAAGGAGGTGGCCACCACTCTGGGCGAGCAATTGGAACCGGATATGGTGCTGGGGCGCTACGGCGGCGAGGAGTTTGCCATCCTGATGCACAACCACGCCGATCCGGTGCAGGCGACCAAAATGGCCGAACGGCTGCGTATTGCTGTCGAGGCGCGGCTGGTAAAAAGCCCCACCTCGGACGAGTTGCTGGAGGTGACGGTGAGTATCGGGATTGCCATGGCGCGTGCCGACGACACCATCGATATTCTGATCAATCGTGCTGACGAGTGCCTCTATCAGGCCAAGATGGCGGGGCGCAACTGTGTGGTGGTCGAGGGGCAGAACAGTGGAAAAACAGATGCCGCCTGAGGGCGGCATCCTGTTGGCAAGGTGCTGACGAAATCAGCTCAGCTTGTACTTGCCGGAGAGTTGCTGGGCCAGCAGCTTGAACATGTTGAACACTGCCATGGTCTTGCCGGTCGGGGTGCCATCTTCGGCGAGGAAGAACTCCCCCTTGAACACCAGAATATCCCCCTTCTGCTCCACCGAGTCGGCGCGCATGCCGTGAATGAAATCCTCGTGTTCCTTGATGATCTTGTTGGCCATCTCCAGCAGGGCAGTCTCGGTGATCAGCTCTTTCTGTGGTTGCATGCTCGTCTCCTTAAACGACTACTGGGCAGGGGCATTGAGCCATTGCATGTGGCGGCGCCCTGCCTCTGATTGAAGAGGGGGCTAGCATACTGCAAACGGGGATTTTCTGTCATTGATATGACCCCGCTTTGTCGCGTTTTAGCCCATCACCAGATTCTTCAGCCAGCGGCGCTGGCGAATGCGACGCTGCACCAGCACCATCTTGCTGATCTCCTCCAGCAGCACCACCGCCACCACCCAGGAAAGGGGCCAACCGAGCAGGGAGACAGCTACCCAGGCGAGCGGCAGGCCGATACACCACATGCCGACAATATCGATGAAGATGCTGTAGTTCACATCGCCGCCAGAGCGCAGCACCCCGATGATCCCCACCATGTTGAACACCTTGAGCAGCATCCCGAGGCACATGATGCCGAGCACCTGTCCCGCCTCGGCCATCAGCTCGGGAGGCAGGTTGCCGACCCACTGCAGCAGGTTGGCTTGCAGCAGCCAGACGATGATCCCCACCAGTAGCGCGCCAATCGGTGCCAGCAGCAGGAAGAGCTGGGAGTGCTGCCAGGCGATCTCGTACTCCTCGGCGCCAAGCCGGTGGCCGAGCAGGGTGGAGCAGGCTACCGCCAGCCCGAAGAAAAGGGAGATAAGGATGCTCTCCAGCGTGCCCAAGGTCGTCATGATGGCCAGCGAATCGGTGCCAAGATGGGCGTAGAGAAAGCCGTAGAGCAGCATGCCGAATGCCCAGAGCCCGTCATGAAACAGCAGCGGCAGGGCGATCAGGGTAAATCGCACCACCTCCTTGCGCCGGAATGCCGCCAGCCAGTCAGCCTTGCGCGGCACGAGGCGAGCCTCATTGCGCTGCACATAGATGAGCAGCAGCACCGTCTGCAGCAGACGGGAAAGGGTGGTGCCCCAGGCCGAGCCGGCGACGCCCATCGCCTCGAAGCCGAAATGACCGAAGATGAGGGCGTAGTTGAGGATGACGTTGGCAATGATGGCGATGATGCCGATCCGGGTGGGGGCGGCGGCGTTGCCGACCGAGCGCAGCGCCGACTCCAGCGGCACCACCACGGCGGTGCAGAGGATGGTGGCACCGGTGATCATCAGAAACTGGTCGGCCAGCGCGCGCAGCTCGGGATCCTGGCTGGCAAAGCCGAGCACGTCGCCCGGAGCGAGTACATAGACGAGGGCAAACGGCAGCGCCACCAGCAGGGCGCCGACCAGTGCCAGTGCCAGTGAGCGGCGTACCCCGGCCATCTCGCCGCGGCCGTAATATTGTGCTGCCAACACCGAGACCCCGCCAGCGAGGCCCGCTGTCACCAGCAGATTGAAGAAGAAGACCCGGTTACCCAAGCCGACCGCCGCCACAGCCGTGGTGCCAAGCTGGCTCACCATCATGATGTCGATGAGACCAAGCAGGGAGAACATCATGGATTGCAGCGAAACCGGCAGGGCCAGCCGCCACAGTCGAGTCATGAACTCGCGATCGGTGGTTTGTTTTAAAATCGCTTGCCAATAATTCATTAGTGTTAACCGGGTATGAGAAAAGCAAGGTTTGTCATGGGTATGATAGGGGGAGTGGCGAGCGGCTTCACTGTGAGTCTCTCTCGGGTTTATTGTGTGAAACTATCCTGTTGAGGTGTTATGCCCTTTGTCAGCGAGTGTCTGGAGATAGCGCCCGCCTGCGATGAGCGGATGCTGGGGCGCGAAGGGCTGCCCCTGCTCGGTGAGGCCGGTATCTTTCTGACCGGCCTTTCGACCATTCGGGAGCACTACCTCATTCGCCGCAATCGGCCCGAGTTTCACATTCTGATGGCGAGCCACAGCGAGGGGGGAGCGCTGCTCACCGACCGGGGCGAGCAGCCCATCCCGAACGGTTCGCTCATCTTTTTGCCCGCCGCCGTGCCCGGTGGTCTCAAGCTGGTGGGGGAGCAGTGGCAGATGAGCTGGATTTTGCTCGATGACGTGCCGCGCTGGCAGCATCTGCACCGGCTTGGTCATCGTATTTGGCAGGGGGATGGCGGTGATCAGCTTCATCATCTGCTGAGCCTGATCCAGCTCGAAGGGGTTCGTTCCCCACTCCAGCCCCAGTTGCTCACTCTGCTGCTGGCACTGCTGGAGCGCACCCTGCAGGGAGAAGTGCGTGGCACACCGGAGCTGCGCCTGCAGGCGCTGTTTCGCCGGGTGGAGGCGCGCCTCGACGAGCCCTGGAGCGTGGCCCTGCTCGCTGATCAGATGGCCTGTTCGGTGCCCCATCTGCACCGCCTCTGTCAGCAGCACTTTGGCATGGGACCGATGGCGAGGGTGACCGAGCTCAGAATGAACAAGGCGCGCCAGCTGCTGCTCTATACCAACTGGCCACTCAGCGAGCTGGCCGCCCGGGTCGGTTATAGCGATGGGGCCAACTTTGCCAACTCGTTTCGACGCCTGACTGGTCAGACCCCGGGGGCATTTCGTCGACTCGGTCGCAAACCTTTTGCAACGGATATGCAAACTCTTTGAAATTAATGACACAAGCCCCTAGGATCGGCGGGTTCCTGCGTCTAGCTAACCGTTTAGGTATCAAGATCCATGTTTGAAGATAATAACCAGAAACGTCCTCTCTACATTCCCTACGCCGGCCCCGCCCTGCTGGAGACCCCGCTGCTCAACAAGGGGAGCGCCTTCACCAGCGAAGAGCGCAGCAACTTCAACCTCGAAGGGCTGTTGCCCCAGAATATCGAGACCATCGAGGAGCAGGCCGAGCGCGCCTATCGCCAGTTCATGGCGTTTGGCAACGACATGGACAAGCACATCTATCTGCGCAACATCCAGGATACCAACGAGACACTGTTCTACCGGCTGCTGCACAACCACCTGACCGAGATGTTGCCCATCATCTACACCCCGACCGTCGGCAAGGCGTGCGAGGAGTTCTCCAACATCTATCGCCGCGCCCGTGGCCTGTTTATCTCCTATCCGGACAAGGACAGGATCGATGACATGCTGCAAAACGCCACCAAGCAGAACGTCAAGGTGATCGTGGTGACCGATGGCGAGCGGATCCTAGGTCTGGGTGACCAAGGGATCGGCGGCATGGGCATTCCCATCGGCAAGCTGTCGCTCTACACCGCCTGTGGCGGCATCTCGCCCGCCTACTGCCTGCCGGTGGTGCTGGATGTTGGCACCAACAACCAGCAGTTGCTGAACGACCCCTTCTACATGGGCTGGCGCAATCCGCGCATCTCCGGTGAAGAGTATGCCGAGTTTGTCGATGCCTTCATTCAGGCGGTCAAGCGCCGCTGGCCCGATATCCTGCTGCAGTTCGAGGACTTCGCCCAGAACAACGCCATGCCGCTGCTTAACCGCTACAAGAATGAGCTCTGTTGCTTCAACGACGACATTCAGGGCACCGCTGCCGTGACCCTGGGCAGCCTGATCGCCGCCTGCAAGGCTTCCGGCGCCAAGCTCTCCGAGAAGCGGGTTGCCTTCCTCGGCGCGGGCAGCGCCGGTTGCGGCATCGCCGAGCAGATCGTGGCGCAGATGAAGGCCGAAGGGCTGACCGATGCGCAGGCGCGCAGCCGGGTCTTTATGGTGGACCGTTTCGGTCTTATCACCGACAAGATCCCCAACCAGCTCGACTTCCAGCGCCGTCTCTCCCAACCGGTGGAGCGCATTGCCGACTGGCCGGTGGGGGACAATATCTCCCTGCTGGAGGTGATGGAGCACGGTCGCCCGGACATTCTGATCGGGGTCTCCGGTCAGCCGGGGCTGTTTACCGAAGAGGTGGTCAAGACCATGCACAAGCATTGTGCCCGTCCCATCATCTTCCCGCTCTCCAACCCCACCTCCCGGGTCGAGGCGACGCCGGCCGATCTCATCCGCTGGACCGATGGTCAGGCGCTGGTGGCAACCGGCAGTCCGTTTGCACCAGTGGAGTACAAGGGCAAGCGCTACGTCATCGCCCAGTGCAATAACTCCTTCATCTTCCCGGGGATCGGCCTTGGCGTCATCGCCTCCGGTGCCAAACGGGTGACTGATGCCATGCTGATGTCTGCCAGTCGCGCGCTGGCGGAGTGTTCACCGCTGGTGAAAGGGGAGGAGGGCTCGCTGCTGCCGGATCTGGCGGATATCCATCAGGTATCCCGCTACATCGCCAAGATGGTGGCCAAGACCGCCATGCTGCAGGGCAAGGCGGTGCAGACCCCGGACGAGGTGATCGAGCAGGCCATCGAAGCCAACTTCTGGCATCCGGAATATCGCCGCTACCGCCGTACCTCCTTCTGATACAGCTCAGCGCTAAATAGCCGTAAAAACAAAGGGATGCCATGGCATCCCTTTTTGCATCCAGAGGGGATGCAGTTTCATCCCCTTGGGTGTTATCAGACGTGGTTACTGGGTCACTTGCTGGACGCCGGTGACGCGTACTTCGACGCGGCGATCCGGGGCCAGACAGGCGATCAGCTTGGCCTTGGCCTTGATGCCGTCGCACTGGGTGCCGGTAACCGGGTTAGCCTCGCCACGACCCTCGATGGAGACCTTGCCAGCCGGCAGACCCTTGCCTACCAGGAAGTCGGCCACGGTGCGGGCACGGGCTTCGGAGAGCTTCAGGTTGTAGGCATCGGAGCCGATACGGTCGGTGTAACCGACCACCACGGCGCTACCATCTTTGGGCTGCACGTCGACGATCTGTTGATACAGGGTATTGAGCGCTGCGACACCTTCTGGCTTGAGGCTGGATTTGCCGAAGGCAAACAGTACGTCAGAGCTCAGGGCAAAGTTCTTGTCGACGACCACAGGCTCGGGGACGGGCTCGGGGGCCGGAGCGGCAACCGGTGCGACGTAGGATGTCCGGTTGGGGTGCAGCACCAGCTCCAGGGTGGCGACGCTCATGTCGCTCTCCCAGGTTTTCTGCTCGTCACCGAGATTCCACAGGTAGCGGTAGCGAGCCTGCACATCGATGAGGTCGGAGAGCTTGGCTGTCAGCCCCAGGCCCGCCAGCGGTGCAGTGCCGTTGGCGTCGCTGCCGTTGCCGTTGACGTGGTTGAAGTAGGCGCCACCTTCAGCGAATACGGAGAAGATATCGCCCAGCGGCAGGCGAGCGATACCGGATAAAGTGCCCCCCTGAGTCTTGAAGTCGGTACCGTCTACGCCAGCTTTGCCAGCGTAGAGATAGCCCAGCTCGGCGGCGAAGTTCTGGTTGAAGTTGTAGCCACCGAACAGGTTCAGTGCGGTAGCATCCTTATCGGCATCTTTGCCGAAATCATCGAGATTGTGGGCATAGGCCCAGCCAGCGCCCATACCGCCGTACCAGTCATCGGCGGCCTGTGCCGTGGTAGCTGCGGCGGCAAGCGCCAGTGCGATCAGAGTTGGTGCCATGTTGATTTTCATCGAATTATCCTCGTTGCATCTGCCCTTGCGGGCATTCGAAACAGTCGTTTTTATTAGCTGCGAAAAATTCGCCAGCAAAGTGGATAGCGGATGGCTTCGGGACACTCATGAGGCATTGGCATCATGGACAACAGGCCGGAAGGGAAGCGTTATCTCGCGCTTATCCAATCCCTTACAGGCGCAACTACTGTATGCCTTTGACTCTGAGCAGGCAAGTTCACGGGAAAAGGTGACAGGATTGTCAGAAGCAGAACAGGGAAGTATGAAGCGGGGAAAAACGACAGGGGATAAACAAAAGGGGGAGCCTTGGCTCCCCCTTTCTGCACACAAAAGTCAGATTACTTCTGAACTTCTTGTACGCCAGATACGCGAACTTCTACGCGACGGTCCGGAGCCAGGCAGGAGATCAGCTGAGCTTTAGCTTTCACGCCGTTGCACTTGGTGCCGGTAACCGGGTTGGCTTCGCCACGACCTTCGATGGCAACCTTGCTGGCAGCCATACCTTTGCTGACCAGGAAGTTGGCAACGGTGCGGGCACGCGCTTCAGACAGCTTCTGGTTGTAAGCGTCGGAACCGATACGGTCGGTGTAACCAACAACAACAGCGTTGCCATCTTTCGGCTGGAACTCAACGATCTGCTGGTACAGAGCGTTCAGGGCAGCAACACCTTCCGGCTTCAGGCTGTCTTTGCCGAAGGCGAACAGGACGTCGGAGTTCAGAGCGAAGTTTTTCTCAACGATCTGCGGAGCAACCGGAGCCGGAGCTTCTTCAACAACCGGAGCCGGAGCCGGAGCTACGTAGGAAGAACGGAACGGGTGGTATACGGCTTCCAGGGTAGCAACGCTCTGGTTGGACTTGTAACGGTCACCGTTGTCAGCGTGCAGGTCAGCCACGTCCCACATGTAGCGGTAGCGAGCTTGCAGATCCAGAGCGTCGTTAACCTTGTAGGTCACGCCCAGGCCAGCCAGCGGGGAAACCTTGGTGTCGCTTACGCCCAGACCATCGGTGTGAGCCCAGTAGGCGCCGCCTTCAGCAAAGGCAGAGAAGTCGCCGCCCAGCGGCAGACGAGCGATACCGGACAGGGTGGCACCCTGGTTCTCGTAACGGTTGCCGTCGGTGTTGCCACGACCAGCGTACTGGTAGCCGAACTCGGTACCGAAGTTTTCGTTGAAGTTGTAACCTACGAATGCGTTGGCTGCAGCAGCATCTTCTTCACCAACGTTGGTGCTTTCGATCTTGTTCAGACCGTTGAAGTGAGCAGCACCAACACCGGCACCGAAGTAGATGTCGTCAGCGGCGTGAGCAGCGGTGGCACCCAGAGCAGCCATGGTGATGGCAATCAGGGAAGGAGCCATTTTCATCATAAAAAAATCCTCGTTGAGATCGCACGTTGTTCACATGCTTCGCACTATTGAATTTATGTAAGCTGCAGGCTCCGCCGTACTGCTGGCGTCGAGTCTGGCAGTGACCCGGTGTCGGGTCGCACACTCTCCTGGTGTGTCAGATGCGCTGGCAGGGCACGCTGAGCGTGAAAAACCGCAGCCAGGCAACGATGTCATTCCGATGACGAGGCGCACTCTATGCCGATTTTGAAACATGATCAAGCTCACAAATGAACCTGATGGCAAATTGTGTCGTGTCGATAACTGGCTGTTTATCCAGATTAATTAGTGATCCAGATAGGCCCTGTGCAGGCGCTTTTCGAGCTTCATATAGGCCTGAACCCAGTCTGGCTGCGGGTTGGCCGGATTCACCCTGGCGGCAAAGACGGCGAGATAATCCTGCTCGGTCACGTTTTGCAGCAGCGGAGTGAGACTGGTCAGAAAATGGCGGGCCAGATAGGGGTCCAGTGGCCAGATATTGAGAATGGCCCGGGCGACCGGCTGGATGGCAGCCGGGCAGACAAAGTGCAGGTGGCCAGCTTCCAGCCATTTGGCCATGTCAGCCAATTCTGATTCCGGTACTACACCTTTATCTCCCGGCGTGACGGCCAGCATCACCTCCTGACCATTGCCGGTGAGCAGCAGACCATTTTGCTGCAACACACCGTCATGACTGCGCAGTTGAAGAGTCGGTTCATCCTGCTCCAGAAAGAGTGAACATTTCTCTGACAGGGTTGTCAGAACGGTGCTGCACTGATCGCTCAGAGAGGCGGGAAGCCAGAATGCTTCGGCGCGATATTTCGCTCCCTGCTGGAGCTGCAGTTGCAATTCTATGTCGCTGGAAACCGTGTGCAGGCGAGAGATAATGCCAGGAAACGCCATACTTATTCCTCTTAATGGGTAGCTGGCGAATTATACGGTTTATTGGGATGGCAACAATAAAGGTTTCTTTTCGAGACTGTTTACCTGAGGCGGCTGAGCGATTACCATCCCCCTTTGAAGGCAAGGGTTGTCGCCGAAAGGCGCTCATAAAGATAGAGGCTCGACCATAACGAGTCCGTACAAAACTGATACACTTGACTACGAGTCGTCGCGAAAAATAAAAGGCGGATTAAATCCGCCAAACGGAGTATGGAACAATATGAATTCAAATATCGTCACTGTTGGCAAGAAGATCCGTCAGATCCGTGAAGCGGTTGGTTTGAGCCGTCCGAAGTTTGCTGATTTGCTGGGTGTTCCCCCCACAACCCTGAAGAACTATGAACTGGGTTATCGTGAAGTCGGTGGTGCCTTCCTGGTTGCCCTGGCTCACCACCCGGAACTGCACAAGTTCACTCTCTGGCTGCTGGCTGACAAAAAAGTCGCCGAAATCGGCCAGATTGGTCCGGACGATCTCGCCAAGGCGTAATCGTCACTGTGACAGATAGAGAAATGCCGCCCTTGGGCGGCATTTTTTTGTCTCTGAAACAGTGCTCGGCCAGACGTTTCCCGTATCTGTGCACTGCATAGAGCTTTTACGCAAAACATCTTGGCAAACCACATCAAACCTCAGAAAATTCCGAGCCTCAAAAACCGGTTCATCTCGCATGATGCGAAAGAAAGTGAGACAAGCATGAGTCAAACCACCCCCAAGGCCAGAGACGGCTTTACCAGCAAATTCGGCGTACTCGCCGCTACCCTAGGTTCTGCCGTCGGTCTTGGCAACATCTGGAAATTTCCCTACCTGACGGGTGAGAACGGCGGTGCCGGCTTTCTGCTTGTCTATGTGATCGCAACCCTGCTGGTCGGTCTGCCGGTGATGATCTCCGAGATCATGCTGGGTCGCAAAAGTAAAACCGATGCGGTGACCACCCTGAGCAAGCTGGCACCCAAAGGGCAGCCCTGGTGGCTGATCGCCGTCATGGGCGTGCTGGCTGCTTTCCTTATCATGTCCTTCTACTCGGAAGTGGCAGCTTGGGTTTTCGCCTACATCTTCAAGGCGGTTGATGGCTCCATCCTCTCGACCGATCCCAAGGTCACCGGCGATGCCTTCAACGCGCTGATCAGCAACCCGTTGCAGAGTCTGCTCTGGCAGTGGCTGGTGCTGGCCCTGATGGGCGGCATCCTGCTGATGGGGGTCTCCAAGGGGATCGAAGCGGTCACCAAGAAGCTGATGCCGGTGCTCTTCATTCTGCTGCTGGTGATCGGTGTGCGCAGTCTGACCCTGCCGGGGGCGAGCCAGGGGCTCTCCTTCCTCTTCTCACCGGATTTTTCCAAGATCACCGGTGCCGTGGTGCTGACTGCAATGGGGCTCGCCTTCTTCAAACTCTCCATCGGTATGGGCTGCATGATGACTTACGGCAGCTACTTCCGCGATGATCAGAACATCCCGGTCACCGCGTTCCGGGTGATGTGCGCCGACCTGTTCGTCTCCATGCTGGCCGGTATCGCCATCTTCCCGGCGGTGTTCGCCTTCGGTTTCGAACCGACCGCCGGCCCGTCGCTGCTGTTCATCACCATTCCGGCGGTTTTTGCCAGCATCCCGTTTGGCCACCTCTTTATGGTGCTCTTCTTCGTGCTGTCGGCCATTGCCGCCACCGGCGCCATGCTCTCCATTCTGGAAGTGCCGGTATCCGTGCTCTCCGAGCGCTTCAAGATGAGCCGCCCCAAGGCGACCCTGATCAACCTGCTGGTGCTGGGCGCCGTCGGCTCCACCTGCGCGCTCTCCAACAGCGCCATGGCGGATGTGCATATTGCCGGCAAGACCTTCTTTGATCTGTTCGATTACCTTTCCTCCAACATCCTGATGCCGCTGGGCGGTATTTTCCTCTGCCTGTTTGTGGGCTGGGTATGGGGCGAGGAGAAGCTGCGCGATGCCCTGACCAATGGTGGCGAGCTGGAGCTGCCGATCCTCAAGCCGCTCTTCTTCATCATCCGTTACGTATCGCCGCTGCTGATCCTGATCGTGATGCTCAAGGGGCTGGGACTTTTCTAAGCCAACCGTTTCCCCATAGCAAAAGAGCGCCGCAAGGCGCTCTTTTTGTTTTGGTTGTTTTGGCGATGGGCGCTGCGGGCTAGATCACCCCGAGCCGGCCCAGTTCATCCTTGAGCTGGTCAAGGTTGCGCTCGACGCAGGCTTCCCCCTCCTCGATGGCATCGCTGGCGCGATGAAAGTCCATGATGGAGAAGCTGCCAAGGCGCGGACAGAGCTGGATTTCCGGGGGATCCCCCGCCATCCGCGCCCGGGTGATCCGCTCCTGCATAATGTTGATGGAGCCGCTCATCACACTCCACATGCCGGGCGTGGCCGGGGTCGCCTCACCGCGATTGAGCCACTGGCTGAGCAGACCGCCGCCGGATTGATCCGGCTCGTCGGTCCAGGGCTGGTGCATGTCGGTGTTGAGGTTGATGGCGATCACCACCTCGGCCCCCATGGCGCGCGCCAACGAGATGGGCACCGGATTGACCACGGCACCATCGACCAGCCAGCGATCGTTGACCCGGGTCGGAGTGAGGATCCCCGGCATGCCGCAGGAGGCGCGCACCGACTGGCGCAGTGGCCCCCGTTGCAGCCAGATTTCGCGGCCGGTATCAAGTTCGGTCGCCACGCAGGCAAAGGGGATGGGCAGGCTCTCCAGCTCGGGATCCCCCAGATGGTTGGCGGCAATGCCAAACACCTTTTCGCCGCGAAAGAGGCCGCCGGAGAGGGCGGGATCGAGCAGGCTCACCACCTGCAGGCGGGTAAAGCCGCGTACCCAGCTCTCCAGTCTGTCCAGTTCGCCAGCGGCATAGGCGGCGCCGACAAAACTGCCGATGGAGCAGCCGGCGATGAGATCGGGCTTGATGCCGAGTCGTTCAAGAGCGCGGATGACGCCGATATGGGCCCATCCTCTGGCGGCGCCGCTCCCCAGAGCGAGCCCTACGCGGGGTTTTCGTGGCACGAAGTGACTCCTGAAAAGTGTGGAGGGCCCAGCTTACTCTGTGAGCTGGGCCTCGTCACCCTGCCATCTTTCCGAGCGGTTACGGCCATTGCCTTTGGCCTGATAGAGGGCGACATCGGCGCGGCGGATCGCCTCGTGCAGCGGGATGGAATCTGCGTGGGGGTGGTAACCGAGGCTGATGGTGACGGCCAGCTCGGGCACTATGGCGCGCCAGTCATAATGCTCGACCGCGATGCGGATCTGCTCGGCCAGCGCTGCGAGACGAACGTCGTCACAGCGGGCGACCAGCAGCAAAAACTCCTCGCCGCCCCAGCGGATCAGGCAATCCGATGGGCTGAGTTGCTGCTGGCAGATCTGCACCAGCCGGATCAGCACGATATCACCCACTCCATGGCCGAAGCGGTCGTTGACCCGTTTGAAGTGATCCGCATCGAACAGGATCACCCCGACAGGCATCTGTTTTGCCAGCTGGCCACTCTGCTCCTGTTGGGTCAGATAGTGACGATTGAAGGCACCGGTGAGCGCATCATGGCAGGAGAGGTAGTTGAGCTGCAGGTTGAGACGGTGAGATCTCAGACTGGAGAGGGCGGCCAGCAGCATGAAGGCGATGGCGAGCAGGGTCGGTGCCGACTGGCAGATCAGCGCAACGAGCAGTTCAAAGAGAGGGATGCGATGCACCAGCCGCAGCGGGGTATCGCTCAGCGCTTGGGTAAGTTGAAAGCCCCCCTGATTCCAGCGGTACTGATCGTCCGGCGCCAGATGCCGCTGGGGATGGGGATCCGAGTTGCTGCAGGCCAGCACCTGATCGTACTGATTGATGAGCAGGTAACCACCGAGCCTTGGGGTGAGCGCCTGCAACTGCTGATGGAGCCGCGAGAGCAGCACATCCATGCTGATGACCCCCACCAGAGTCGAGCCTTTGTAGAGGGGTTGCGACATGGTGATCATGGTGCCAAGGCCGGCAAAGTCCTCATAGGGGCGCGAGAGAATGGTAGTGCGGCCCGGATTGGGGGTCGCCTGCGCATCCTGCCAGTAGGATTTCTCATAGATGGCATTGGTAAAGCGGTACTGGCTGGAGGGGCGCCAGGGGTAGAGGTAGACAAAGTTGTCTGCGCCGGTGAAGTAGACCCAGGCGATCTCCTTGCCGAGGCGCTGGCTGGCGGTGGAGAGCAGGGGCGAGAGACTCAGGGCCAGATGAATGCGAGCCTCCCGCTCGCTGCCACGGGGGGGCAGGGGGCCAAACCCGGTCAGGTTGCCGACCAGCCCGGCGGGCAGGTCGGCAGGGGGATGGTCGAGTGCCAGTCCCTCTGGCAGCTGTTCGAGATGGCGATAGAGCTGGCGGGTCAGTACCGACTGGGGATCGCTGCGCAGTCGCTCTTCGGCCTGCCCGCGCATCGCCTCGAGAAAGGTCTCGGTCTGCTTGAACTGATCGCGCAGGCGAATGGCGCTATTGGCCGTATCGCTCAGATAGAGATCCTCTATCTGTTTCAGACTTTGCCGCAGGGTCAGACCAACCAGCAGGATGACGGAGGCGAACAGCAGCCAGGTCAGGCGTGAGAGGAAACGTCGGTCAGACACATTTGGCATAGGCGATTTGGCTATATTGCGAAGAAAACTGTCGCTAGTGTATGCGACTCTGCTGAAAAAGGGATCGAAAAGGCTTGATTGCAGTGATCTGGCGCCACTCCTGTTACGTTTTGTCACATTTATACATAGTCACGGCATAGTCTGGGGCTAAAATGGCCCCCAATCAGATTTCCCCCTCTCAACTCTTCATGGATAGTTCGATGAAAATGCGTATCTGGCTGGGCCTCGGCCTGCTCTCTCTGGTGGCTGCCATCTGGTGGGCGGTTGGTCACTTTCAATCGGCAGCCAAGGCCCCGACTCGCGAGATCAATATTCGCACCCAGACCGTCAAGCAGAGTCTGGCCGAGCCGACCCTCAAGCTGGTGGGTAAGCTGGAGGCCAACCGCTCCGTCGTTATCAGTCCCGAGGTGACCGGCCGCATCGTCAACATCGCCGTGAAGTCCGGGCAGGGCGTCGCCAAAGGGGAGACCCTTATCGCCCTCGACAACGGCAAGCAGCGCGCCGAGCTGGCCGAGCAGAGCGCCAGCCTGCGCGACGAGCACCGCAAGCTTAACGAGATGCGCAAGCTGGTCGCCCGTGGCGCCGTCACCCAGTCGGTGCTGGAGGGGCAGGAGGCTACCGTCGATCAGGTGCAGACGCGCGTCGATGCCGCCCGCTACGAGCTCTCCCTGCGTAACTTGCAGGCGCCCTTTGCCGGCACCGTCAGCCTGATTGATCTGAGCGAAGGGGCGTTGGTCAATAGCGGCGATACCCTGCTACACCTCGACGATATCGACACACTGCGCCTCGATCTGGCAGTGCCGGAGCGCTACCTTTCCCTGCTGCGCCCCGGCATGGCAGTGACGGCGACCAGCTCTGCTTGGCCGGATCAGCACTTCAACGGCACCCTCACCACCCTCGACAGCCGCATCTCCAACGAAACCCAGAACATCAAGGCGCGGGTCGAGCTGCCCAATCACAACGGCCAGCTGCGTCCGGGCATGCTGCTCAACGTCGAGCTCTCGCTCCCTTCCCGCCAGCTCACCCTTATTCCTGCCCAGTCGGTGGAGTATGCCGGCGAGCAGCGCTTCGTCTATCGCCTCGAGGCCGATGGCCGGGTCAAGCGGGTGCCGGTGGTACTCGGCGAGACCGAAGGGGAGACCGTCTGGGTCACCGAGGGGCTGAAAGTCGGCGATCGCATCGTGGTCGAGGGGCTGGTCAATCTGCGTGATGGCGCCAAGGTCCACGATCTGGCGGAGGTAAACGGCTGATGTGGCTCTCCGATATCTCAGTACGCCGCCCGCTGGTGGCGGTGGTGCTCAGCGCCCTGCTCACCGTGTTCGGTCTGGTCGCTTTCAGCAAGTTGACGGTGCGGGAGATGCCCGATGTGCAGACCCCGTCTGTCACCATCACCACCACCTATGAGGGGGCTGCCCCGGCGGTGATGGAGAGTCAGGTCACCAAACCCATCGAGGATCAGCTCTCCGGCATCAGCGGCATCAAGAACATCAACTCGGTGACCCGCAAGGGGCGCTCGATGATCACGGTGGAGTTCAAGCTCGGCTGGAACATGGTGGAGGGGGTCTCCGATGTGCGCGATGCCCTGACCCGCGCCAAGAGCAAGCTGCCGGAGGATGCCGACGATCCGCTGGTGACCAAGGATAGCGGCAGCGGCGATGTGGCGGTCTGGCTCAACTTCAGCAGCAGCCAGATGGATCGCACCGCCATGACCGACTACGCCAACCGGGTGCTGGTCGACCCCCTGAGTCTGGTGGACGGGGTGAGTGAAGTGGAGCTCTCCGGCGATCTCACCCAGGTGATGTATGTGCGGCTGCGCCCGGCCGATATGGCGGCGCGCGGCGTGACGGTGGCGGATGTGCAGGATGCCCTCAAGCGCGAGAACATCGAGCTGCCGGGCGGCGAGATCCGCAACAACTCCATGACCATGTCGGTACAGATTGCCCGGCTCTACCACACCGCTGAAGATTTCCAGCAGTTGCAGGTGCGCACCGCCGCCAACGGCCAGAGCGTCTATCTCTCCGATATCGCCGATGTGGAGGTGGGGGCCAAGAACGAAGACAGCGCCTACCAGCGCAATGGCCGCGAGAGTCTGGGGATCGGTATCGTCGCCCAGTCCACCGCCAACCCGCTGGCGGTGGCGCAGGGGGTGGAGAAGAAACTGGTGGAGATGCAGCGCTTCCTGCCGGAGGGGGCCAAGCTGGAGGTCGACTACGACTCCACCATCTTTATCAAGCAGGCCATCGACGAGGTATATGAAACCCTGGCCATCTGCGCCGTGCTGGTGGTGGCGGTACTCTATCTGTTCCTCGGCCAGGGACGTACCACCCTGATCCCGGCCATCACGGTACCCGTGTCGCTGATTTCCGCCTTTATCGGCGCCTGGTATCTCGGTTTTTCCATCAACCTCATCACCCTGCTGGCCCTTATTCTCGCCATCGGTCTGGTGGTGGATGACGCCATCGTGGTGGTAGAGAACATTCACCACCATCTGCAGCGGGGTGAACCGCCCCTGCTGGCGGCCTGGCACGGCACCCGCGAGGTGGGCTTTGCGGTCATCGCTACCACCGCGGTGCTGGTGATGGTCTTTATCCCCATCGCCTTTATGGATGGCATGGTGGGCCGGCTCTTTACCGAGTTTGCGATCCTGCTCTCTTTGGCGGTGCTCTGCTCCTCGCTGGTGGCGCTGACCCTCACGCCGGCCATGGGCTCCTGGCTGATGCGCCCGCTGGATAAACCTAACCGGCTGACGGCGGCCCTCGATCGCGGCCTTGGCTGGGTTGAGGGGCACTATCGCCGCCTGTTGCAGGGGCTGCTGCGCCGCTCGCGCTGGACGCCGCTGGCGCTGCTGCTTTGTCTGGCCGGTATCGGCGCTCTCTTTACCCAGCTGCCGAGCAGCCTCACCCCGACCGAGGATCGCGGCGTGGTCTTCGTCTTCGTCAAGGGGGCGGAGGGAACCAGCATCGAGCGGATGAAGCGCAACATGCAGCAGGTGGAGTCCGCCATCATGCCGATGCTGGGCAAGGGGGTGGTCAAGGCGATGAGCTTCAGTACCCCCGCCTTTGGCCGCGGTGGCGATCAGACCGGCATGGTGATCATCCAGCTCACCGACTGGGCCGAGCGCGACATCACCGCCACCCAGTTCTCCCGCTCGCTGGGTGCCAAGCTCTCCGGCATTCCCGACGTGATGATCCGCACCTTCCAGCCGGGCTTCCGGGGCGGCTCCACCGCCGCGGTGCAGTTCGTGCTGCAGGGTAACGACTATGCCGAGCTGTACCAGCAGGGGCTGGAGCTGCAAAAAGCGGCGCAGGCCAGCGGCCTGATGATAAGCCCGGATCTCGACTACGCCGAGAAGACCCCGGAGCTGCAGGTGACCGTCTCGCGCGACAGCGCCAGCCAGCTCGGCATTCCGGTCTCCACCGTTGCCAGCACCCTGCAGGCGATGCTGGGCGGGGTGAGCAAGACCACCTATGTGGACAGGGGCGAGGAGTATGACGTCTACCTGCGCGCCAACCAGAAGGAGTTCAACGGCATCTCCGATCTCGGCCGCATCTACCTGAAGGCGGCCAATGGCGAGATGGTGAGCCTCTCGACGCTGGCGACCGTCAAGCAGGTGGCGACCGCCAATCGCCTCAACCACTACCAGCGCCAGAAGGCGGTGACCCTGACCGCCGACGTGGCGCCGGATCACACCCTTGGCGAGGCGCTCGACTTCCTCGATGGCTGGGCCAACGAGCATCTGCCGAGCGGCATGACGGTCGATTACGCCGGTGACTCCAAGGATTACCGCGACAATCAGGGGGAGATGGCGATGGTCTTTGGCCTCGCCCTGCTGGTGGTCTATCTGGTGCTGGTGGCCCAGTTCGAGAGCACCCTCACCCCGACCGTGGTGATGATGACGGTGCCGCTCGGCATCTTCGGCGGCCTGCTAGGCCTCTGGCTGACGGGGCAGGAGATGAGCATCTACAGCCAGATCGGCATGATCATGCTGATCGGCATGGTGACCAAGAACGGCATCCTGATCGTCGAGTTCATCAACCAGCTGCGCCAGCGCGGCGAAGGGTTCGAGCAGGCGATCATCGCAGGCTCGGTGCGCCGTCTGCGCCCGATCCTGATGACCTCGCTCACCGCCATTATCGGTGCGGTGCCGCTGATGCTCTCAATGGGGGCGGGCTACGAGAGCCGGATGGCGGTGGGGACTGTGGTCTTCTTCGGCCTGTCGCTGGCGACCCTGGTTACCCTGCTGGTGGTACCTGCCACCTACCACCTGATTGCCCGCCATGCCGGCATGACCGGGCAGCGGGATCAGCAGGTGGACGAGGCGCTGGCCGCCAAATTGACCGCCAAAGGGGAGGGGGACGAGCAGACCCCGGCCCACTGACGCGCTGCCGTCAGGGTGAGCGTTGCCAACAAGGGCGCCTGCGGGCGCCCTTGCTTTTGGCCCGATTGCAGGCGCCGTTGCTGGCTGAATGGGGGGCCAGCCCTTATCCCGTGCGAACTCTGGGGGCAAAAAGCCATCGCCCCCCTTGGCCGCAACCGGTATAATGCGCGACCCGAATTGTTCCAGGTGGTTAAAATGCAGCCGGTTACCAACCTTTTCTCCTATCCCCGCTATTGGGCCGAGTGCTACGGCGCGGCGCCCTTCCTGCCCATGTCCCGCAAAGAGATGGACAAGCTGGGTTGGGACAGCTGCGACGTCATTCTGGTGACGGGGGATGCCTACGTGGATCACCCGAGCTTCGGCATGGCGGTGATTGGCCGGATGCTCGAATCCCAGGGTTTTCGGGTCGGCATCATCGCCCAGCCGGACTGGTCATCGAAGGATGACTTTATGCGTCTGGGCAAACCGAACCTCTTCTTCGGGGTCACCGCGGGCAACATGGACTCCATGATTAACCGCTACACCTCCGACAAAAAGCTGCGCCACGACGACGCCTACACCCCGGGGGATGTGGGCGGCAAGCGGCCGGATCGCGCGACTCTGGTCTATACCCAGCGCTGTAAAGAAGCCTTCAAAGAGGTGCCGGTGGTCATCGGCGGCATCGAGGCGTCGCTGCGTCGCATCGCCCACTACGACTACTGGTCCGAGACTATCCGCCGCTCCATCCTGCTCGATGCCAAGGCCGACATCCTCATCTACGGCAACGCCGAGCGGCCGCTGGTGGAAGTGGCTCACCGCATCGCAGCGGGGGAGACCATCGACACCATGCAGGATATTCGCGGCACCGCCGTCATCCGCAAGGAGCCGCTGCCGGGCTGGAAAGGGGTGGATTCGAGCAAGCTCGACCAGATTGGCCGCATCGACCCCATCATGAACCCCTATATGGAAGGGGCGCCCTGCTCGGACGATGCCACCGAATCGGCTCCGGCCGCGCAAGAGGCTCAACCCGTGCTGGTGCAGCCGGCCAAGCCCAAGCCGTGGGAAAAAACCTATGTGAAGCTGCCGGCGTTCGAGCGGGTCAAAGAGGACAAGGTGCTCTACGCCCACGCCTCGCGCATTCTGCACCATGAGACCAACCCCGGCTGTGCCCGCGCCCTGTCGCAGGCCCACGGCGATCGCATCGTCTGGGTCAACCCGCCCGCGTTTCCGCTCGAAACCGAGGAGATGGACGGCGTATTCGGCCTGCCCTACCAGCGGGTGCCGCACCCGGCCTATGGCAACGAGAAGATCCCGGCCTTCGAGATGATCAAGACCTCGGTCAACATCATGCGCGGCTGCTTTGGCGGCTGCTCCTTCTGCTCCATCACCGAGCACGAAGGGCGCATCATCCAGAGCCGCTCGGAAGAGTCGATCCTCAAAGAAATTGAAGATATCCGCGACAAGGTGCCGGGCTTTACCGGCGTCATCTCGGATCTCGGCGGCCCCACCGCCAACATGTACAAACTGCGCTGCAAGAGCCCCAGGGCCGAGCAGACCTGCCGTCGCGCCTCCTGTGTCTGGCCCACCATCTGCCCGCACATGGACACCGACCACAGCCCGACCATCAACCTCTATCGCAAGGCGCGCGACCTCAAGGGGATCAAGAAGATCCTCATCGCCTCCGGCGTGCGTTACGACATCGCGGTGGAAGATCCCCGCTATATCAAGGAGCTGGCCAAGTACCACGTCGGCGGCTACCTCAAGATTGCGCCGGAACACACCGAGGAGGGGCCGCTCTCCAAGATGATGAAGCCGGGCATGGGCAGCTACTACCAGTTCAAGGAGCTGTTCGACAAATACTCGAAAGAGGCGGGCAAGCAGCAGTACCTGATCCCCTACTTCATCTCCGCCCACCCGGGCACCACAGATGAAGACATGGTCAATCTGGCGCTCTGGGTCAAAGAGAACCGCTTCAAGCTCGATCAGGTGCAGAACTTCTACCCGTCGCCGCTCGCCAACGCCACCACCATGTATTACACGGAGAAAAACCCGTTAAACAAGGTGAGCCGCGAGGGGGGCGATGTGTTCGTCGCCAAGGGCGAGCGCCGTCGCCGCCTGCACAAGGCGCTGCTGCGCTACCACGACCCCGCTGGCTGGCCGATGATCCGCGAAGCCCTGCTCGCCATGGGCAAGGGCCACCTGATTGGCAGTGGCCCCGGCTGTCTGGTGCCGGCGGAAGGTCGCAACGAACGTGCCGCCAGCGGCAAGGGGCTGAAACCGGCCCTGACTCGCCACAGTAACATTGCCCATCAGCGCGGCAACGGTGCAGGCAACAAGGGGGCGGGCCAGAGCAACGGCCAGCTCGCCAACCCCAGCGCCAACAAGAGCAGCAAGGGCAATGGCAAGCCGCTGGGCTCCGAGCTCAAACTGGGGAACGGCAAGCCCGCCGGACAAGGCGCAGG
>NZ_CAWNWX010000026.1:0-1320 GCF_963878195.1 Aeromonas sp. HMWF016 | reverse complement strand
CCGCCACTCAGGGCAGCAAGCCTGCGGCCAAAGGCAATGGTGCCAAGCGACCGGCTCGGTGATATTTGCTGATTAGCAGAGCGATAGAAATAAAAAGGCGACCGGATGGTCGCCTTTTTAATTTTACAGTCAGATGATAACTAGAACTGTACATATAAACAATGTCTGTACAATTATCAGTATTTTACTGAGTCAATTAACTGCACTATCTTTGATTTGTAAATATCATATGGTGCAGAGACTGTTCTCGGTTTATTTATGCACTCTAAGTTATGGACGATACTCCAGTGTATTCTACTTGAAGTAAAACCCATTAACTCTAAAAGAGCTGATGGTGATTTTAATCTTAGAAAACAACCTTTAGATAGCTTAACCTTGTCGTGAAAATGTTCTACGTGGAGCTCCTTAATTACTCTAAGGGCACTTTTTTGGTTTGTTTTATTACCAATAATTCCTAAACAATAGAGTGAAATAATTACTAGGTCACTATAATAATAATTTATGGATATATCCCCGTCTTTCAGTATTACATCTTGCAAGATAACACCACCACTAATTCCAGCACTTAGATTTGACCACATTGAATGTTTGCTCATCAGGAACAAATCTGGGCGTAATACACCTTTTGCGATATCCCATGTCTTTGTAGTTGAATTGACCATGGTCGATTTTACTTGTATTTTTCGGCTAATATCCTCTGAGTCAAGTACAAGATCGTAACCATTATCATCAACATCTGTGCGATAAGATTTTAGATAGTTTCCTTGCATGGCATATGCAAGTTGTAAATCGAATAGTAACTTATTTATTAGTATTGATTCACGCCGAATTGAATTTTCAGGACCATAAAAAAAACGTCTAGCAAGTTCATTATTCATAAATGTTAACCATTATATAATTGGCTCGGTAAAGGTGCGACATGAAATAATTGTGTTGCAAGACACTTTGTTTTTTGTCAATACATAGTAAAACCATTCATGGGCAATTCAGGACATCCACCTTTTGTTCATAAATTCTATTTATTAGTGGAGAGGTTTATCCTCGCCCCAGTGACCGAAGCGAACGAATTAAGTTATTTGTTGTGTGTTTTTTAATTTGATAAGAATACATACAGCATGCCAAGCGTTATTCTCTAGTTCCTGATTTATTTCTGATGTAAATAGTTGCGTACTGAATGTATCACCAAGTATTTTTTTTGATTTTTGATGAAAATTATGAGCTTTATTTGAAACTTTATCGTTTGCCGCATTTTGTGAGTTTGCGCAGCTTGAGCTGTAAAATGCAAAAGCTCCGAACTGATATGAGTTTTTATCTTTGTTA
>NZ_CAWNWX010000025.1:49034-106201 GCF_963878195.1 Aeromonas sp. HMWF016 | reverse complement strand
AAAGAATGTAAAGTTTTATTTTCTCCTTAGTATTCATATTCAGCCCCTAAATCATTACTTAACATTATCCAACTGTTATTAGTAATAAGTTTTCCATCAAATGAATCCTTACCGCACGGAGTTGCAGCTCCCCGAGCACAGCGTTTGACCAGATTGGACGTTGATCAAATATCGGCTTACCTCGGCTGCCTTTGGGGCTATGAGTGCCGGATGAGAAAGATATCAAACGGCGACCAATTCAAGTGAGAAAAAAGTTAGTTATCGCTCGGATTTTGAAAGGTTTTTTGACTGGGATCAGACTTGAGCCAAGTTGGCAGCGGGTTGAGTGGGTAAGGGGAGTTCAATAAACAAACAGATAAGGCATCCTTGGCTACTGGCGTCAAGTGACAGCAGTGGCTGGGCAATATCACTGTGATGCCCTGTTATCAGGGCTATGGGTTTCGGGACATCGATCAGACCGGCCACGTTTGTCGAGGGTGTTTAGTAGCCGGTCATCTCCAGATAGCCGACCCCCTTGGCATCTCCCTCCACCGTTACCGCTCCCTCCCAGTAGTCAAAGCGACCTGTCATGGCCTGATTGGGCTGACGGGCTTTGATGGTGAGCTGCATATCGGCGGCGTTTAGCTGCCACTCGACGGGGTAATCCTGCCCCTTTGGGCCGCGCCAGGTGTTGCCCGGCGTAAGGTGAATCGCGTCGGGGGCGAGCACTCGGCTGCTGCCATCCCGCTCAATCAAGATGCCGTAGCGGTTCTCGGGCTCAGTGCGTCCCGATTTGGTGCGCAGGCGAAACAGCATCAGCTCGCGGCCATCGGCCAGTTGCAGCGAAAACCAGTCCCAGCCCGATTGCCACTCCGCCAATACCGAGCTGCTCCACTCGTGATCAAACCAGCCTTGTCCGGTGACGGTGCGGGTCTCGCCATCACGAGTCAGGGTGCCGCTTAAATGCAGGCGCGGGTAGGAGTAGTAAAAGGAGGCGTTGCCCGGGCTTTTCTCGCTGTAACCGGCCTTGCCTTGCAGCACCAGCGGCTTGGCGGCAGTGACGGTGAGGTTCAGCTCGCCAATCTTGCTCTGCACCTTGAGGGTGGCGGGGAACAGCGCAGCCCCTTGGGAGGCAAGCCGCCACTCCCTGAGCCAATATTGGCCGCCGCTGGCCCCCGCCAGTCCCGGCCCCTGCCGACTGGCCCGTTCATCTTGCTGGTGGCTGCCACGGTCGAGATCCGTGATGGCAAACTGGGCCAGCCAGAGCTGGGGGGTGAGCCAGGGGTTGCCGGTGCGGAGTTCTTGCTCGATACCCTGCCTAAACAGTGTCCACTGCATGCCATATGCGCGCCCCTGTTCATCCTTGAGGTTGCCGGTCAGATACCACCACTCGGAGCGGTAATCGGGGTGGGCGGCGTGATCCTCCGGCAGCTGTATGGTTTGCCCCGGCAGCACCTTTTTAAAGCTGTCGTTGCCGCCGCCGAGCAGGGCGCCCAGATCGCTGGCCTGCGCGCTGCCAATCATGGCAATCAGCGGGATCAAGAGGGTGGCGAGCCACAGGAACCGTAAAGAGGACAAGCTTCCCCTCACCCTGGCCCTCTCCCGAAGGGAGAGGGGATGGTTCAATGCCGCACTCAGCTCTTCTCTGTGCTGAAGAAGGGGCGGATAGAGGGAAGTGGTCAATGGGGTCTTCCAACCATGGCTGAGCCAGTGCGCTAACCGATATCTCATACCACTCTCCTTGCCGCATACCAGGATGCCAATGCGCCACAGACCGGTGCTAGCAACAGGGCGGTGACCGCATGAAGGGGGGCGGCCTCGAAGGCGAGGCGCCAGCCAAAGGCGCGGGGATTGACCACCTCGATCAGCACCCAGGCGAGGCCATATCCCACCGGCAGGGCCAGCAGGGCGGTGAGCAGCCCCAATCCAGCCCCTTGCCACACCAGCAGCTGGCGGCAGTGGCGGGGGCTCAAGCCCAGACTCTGCAAGGTCTGCAGCTCACCACGGCGTGCCAGCCCCAGCACCATAAAGGCCGAGCCGATCCCGACAAAGGCGATGCCGAGGATCAGCAGTTTCAATAGCTCAGTCACCACAAAGGTCTGGTCAAACACCTTGAGGGCCGCACTGTGGATGGCGGGGGCGGAGAGCAGATTGAGCTGCTCGCCAAAGCGCTCGCGCAGGCGGTCGGCCAGCTGCTCGGGGTCGTTGCTAAAGAGGGCGAGGGATTGCACCGCTCCCGCTTCGAAGGCGTGCAGGATCTGTCCCTTGTCGCTGCCGTAGTCCTGATAGACGCCGGTGACGGTGAACTGCCTTGGCCCCTGCTCGCCGCTGATCGTCAATGTCTGGCCCACCTTGGCCCCGAGGCGCACCGTCAGCGGTTCGCTCGCCAGCACTTCGTCGGGACGGGTGGGCCAGCGTCCGGCCAGCAGCGGATAGGCCGCTTTAAGCTGGGGGATAAAGTCCATTTGCGCCCACTCGATGGGCTGCCCCTGCCAGCGGGCGGGGTACACCGAGCGGCGTGAGGCGGCGCTCACCAGCGGGTTGGCGAGCAGGGGCTCGAGGGTGGTGTCGCTCAAGGTGCCCTTGTTGCCCGCCACCCCCTTGGGGGCGGTGACATAGAGATCGGCGGCCAGACGCTGGCCGAGCCAGATTTCCACGCTGGAGCGAAAACTCGACACCATGACCCCGATGCCGATGGCCGCCGCGATGGCGAGCTGCAACGCCATCACCGCGATGGCGGTGCGATCGAGATGATAGAGGGTCTCGGCCACCCCGAGCCGGGCGGTGAGAGGGCCGCCTGTGCGCCGTCGCAACCAGCCAAGCAGGCCGCGCAGGGCATCGGGCAGCCAGAGCGCCATGGCCAGCAGCCAGCCTCCGGCGATAAACAGGGCGCCGGTCAGACCGGTTTGTGGCAGCCACAGGCAGAGGGTGCACAGCAGCAAGATGGCGATGGCCAGCCCGCGCCGTCGCCACGGGTGAGCGGGGGGACGGTTGCTTCCGGCTCGCAGTTCGAGGGGGGATTGGCGCAGCAGTTGCCACCAGCCGGGCAGGTTGGCGGCCAGCGTGCCGAGCAGCCCGATCAACAGCGCCTTGAGCAGGCTCACGGGGGAGAGGCGCAACAGATCGATGGGGTTGGGCCCATAGAGATCGGCCAGCGCCTGAGTCAGTTGCCCCATCAGTGCCAGCGCCAACAGGCTGCCGAGCAGCACCCCGAGCAGGGTGCCCACCGTGGCGAGAATAAGTAGCTCCAGAATAAGCCAGCGGAGTACCCGGCTCGGCCCCATCCCCAAAATGATCAACTGGGCCAGCTGGGGGCGGCGCACGCTCTGCACAAACCGCTGGGCGTTGAACACCAGAAACAATCCCACCGCCATGGCGAGCAATGAGAGCGCCGTCAGGTTAAGGGCCAGCGCATCGCCAAGCTGGCTGGCATCGAGCGCCGGGCTGATGGGCTCAAGCCACAAGGGCTGGTTCGGGTAACGGGTTTGCAGGGTGGCCTGCAGGGTACGAGCCTCGGCGTCGCTTAGCTTGAAGACGATGCGATCGAGCCGACCCGCTTTGCCCAGCAGCGGCTGGGCGAGGCCGATATCGGTCACCAACAGCCGCTCCATGGGCACGGCGCCGGGTTCGAAAGTGCCCGCCAGAGTCAGAGTCAGGGGGCGGGCGCTGGCATCCTCGCTGCCGCCCAATACAAAGCGGCGGCTCTGGCCCGCTTGCCAGCCAAGGCGATCAGCCTCGGGGGCCGCCAGCCAGACGCTGTCGGCACGGTTTAAGGAGAAGGTGGGGTCGCTATCAGGCGGGGTGCCAAACAGCTGGCGCAGGGGGCCGGGGTTGAAGATATCCATCCCCAGCAGTTGAAAGCTACGGCCCTGCTCATCTTTGAGCCAGCCATGGAGCTGGGGCATGGCATCGAGGGCGGGCTGGCTTGTCACCAGTTGCACGTAAAGTTGTTCATCCAGCCCGCCAGTGGGTGCCAGCCGGTAGTTGGCTTCCCCTGCCAGCTGGCTGCGGGCGGCGACAAAGTTGGTGCGCGCGCTGTGATTGAGCAGCTCGATGGCCACCACCAGCGAGACCCCCAACACCAGCCCGGCCAGACTCATCAACAGCAGCCAGGGGTGGCTGCGATAGAGGCGCAGCAGCGCTTTGAGTGGCAGCATCAGCGTGCTCCCGGCAGACGCAGCTTAGCCATGACGGGGCCCCTTGAGTTCGATCAGCAGACCCCCTTCGAGGCGAAGCACCCTGTCGGCCAGAGCGGCATAGGCCGGGTTGTGGCTCACCAGCAGCAAGCCTGCACCGGTGTCGCGCACCGCCGCTATCATCAGCGCCATCACCTGTTCGGCATTGTGCTCATCGAGGCTGCCGGTGGGTTCGTCGGCGAGCAGCCACCTGGGCTGATGGATGAGGGCGCGGGCCAGCGCCACCCGCTGTCGCTGGCCGCCGGAAAGCTGCTCCGGCCAGGCATGGCGCTTATGGGCCATATCGAGCTGTTGCAGCAAGCGGTCAATCTTGGTCTCATCCTGTGGCAGACCGTTGATGGCCAGCGGCAGGGCCAGATTCTCGGCCACGTTCAGGGTCGGCAGCAGGTTGAAATCCTGATAGACGATACCGAAATGGCGGCCCCGCAGGCGCGCCCGCTCGTCGGGGGAGCGGGTGTCGATACGGGTCTCCCCCAGCCAGATCTCCCCTTCATCCGGTGCAATCAGCCCGGCGATCAGATTGAGCAGGGTGGACTTGCCGCAGCCGCTTTGGCCCAGCAGCAGGGTGATCTCGCCAGCGGGGAGGGCGAGATCGAGATGGTGGAACAGCGGCAGTCGTTCACTGCCGTTATCGAAGCTCTTGCAGAGGTTGCGCAGGGTCAGCATGGGATAACCGTTTGATGGTCAATGGCTTTCATCATGCTTGGTACGCTAGCACGGCCAACAATGATCAACACGCCTTACGGTTGTTCAAGAGTGCCAGTTAGTGATCAAGTCGGCAAAAGAGCAGTGGATCCTCGCTGGATCCCGCTTGCCCGAGGTGGTTAGAATAGGGGCTTCCATGGGTCACAGGATGAGCAAGGATGTTACACAAGCAAGTCAGTTTTATCATCGATAGCAAGGGGAACAAGCAGGCGGCCGTCGTCCCCATCGAGATCTACAACGAGCTGATGACCCTGCAAAAGGCGCTCTCCGACAATCGTCCCGGGGAGCGTGAGCTTTACCACTTCAATGGCAAAGGGGCCGAAGCTCACGGTTATCCGGTGGGCAAGCGGCAAAATCCGGGCTTTATGGTGCTGGCCGGTTCCACCGCCAATGGCGAGGATGCCGCTTCCCTGCGCGAGGCGGTGATTGAACTACGGCTGGAGCTGCTGGAAAAGGGCATTCTGGTGCCCCGCAGCGAAGGGGGCTTTCTCTTTACCGCCGATCAGCTGTTCAACAGCCCGAGCCTGGCCGCGAGCCTGGTAGCAGGCAACAACCGAAGCGGTCTGGATGCCTGGCAAAATAGCGCGGGGTATACCCTGAAACAGTCCGGTTTTGGCAAGAAGTGACGCATATCGGAGGGGATTGAGGGGCGCCTGATACCGCATCTCTCCCCAAAAAAGAGCGCCCCCTGTCGCAAGAGAGGGGGCGCTTTTTTTATATCCCGCAGAGGGATCAGTGTGCCTTGTGGCCGGTGAGCAGCCAGTAGCTGAGGGCTGAACCTACCCCGCAGCAGGCGATGGCGATGGCCATCGGCAGCGGCGAGTGGGGCGGATTGAGGTTGACCAGAATGCCGACCAGCGCGCCGATGCCAAAGCGCAGGGTGCCCGCCAGAGCCGAGGCGGTGCCCGCCGCCTGCGGGAAGTGGCCCATCAGGCCGGTCATGGCGTTGGCGCCCACCAGACTGATATGACCGACAAACAGTACCACCGGAATGACGATGCCCCACAGGCCGCCGGTCTCGCTCCAGGCGTTGTAGACCAGCAGGGCGCCCGCGCAGGGCAGCACCAGCAAGCCGTATTGCAGCATCCGCTCGGCGCCCACCCCTTTCACCAGTCGGCTGTTGGCGAAGGTCACCACCATCATCAGCAGGATATTGAGGCCAAACAGCCAGCCGTAGTGCTCGGTCGGTACCTTGAAGTACTCGATATAGACGTAAGGCGAGCCGCTTAAGAAGGCGAACATGCCGGAGCTTGAGAGGGAGCCGCACAGCACATAACCCATGGCGCCGCGATGGGAGAGCACCCCCCAGTAGTTCTTGAGGATCTGGCCGATCTTGAGCGGCTGACGGTGCTCGGGCTTCAGGGTCTCCTCGATTTTCCACTGCATCACCAGACAGATGAGCAGGCTGATCCCCACCAGCAGCCAGAAGATCACCCGCCAGCTGGCATGGGCACTGATGTAACCCCCCACCACGGGTGCCACCAGCGGTGCCAAGGTCATCACCAGAATGACGAACGACATGGCGCGGGAAAAGGCATCCTTCTCAAACAGGTCGCGCAGCAGGGCATTGACCACTACCGAACCCGCGGCGCCGCCCGCCGCCTGCAGCATCCGGTAGGCCAGCAATTCGGGCAGGGAGTCCGCCATGGCACAACCGACTGAGGCGATGGCAAACATCACCAGCCCCGCCAGGATCACCGGCTTGCGGCCATAGCTGTCGGCGAGCGGGCCGTAGAAGAGCTGGCCGATGGCAAAGCCGCCCAGAAAGGCGCTGATGGTTAGCTGGGCACCGTCGATGCTGGTGGCCAGATCCCGGGCGATGGCCGGAATAGCCGGCAGATACATATCTACCGCGAGCGGGGTCAGGCCCGCCAGCGCACCCAGCAGGATAAAGAGAAAACGGGGGGAGAGGGCGGAGGCCCGGGTCGGAGCGGTTTGGGGCATAAGGTATCCAGTTGTGGGATGGATGGAAAAAGGGCGAAAAGGCAGTCTATCAGTTTTGTGCCAGCGGGGGATCCGGTATGGCGAGCCAGAGGCCCGGTTCGGCGTGAAATCGGGGGGCAAACCAGATCTGTCTGCTGCCAGCCTGCATTTCAGCCGGCTCAATGGCCCGGCGACTCAGGCGGCAGGCTCCTTGAGAGAGCGCCAGCGCTGCATCCCCCTGGTACCAGCCGTCCGTTACCGGCAGTGCCGTGGTCTCCCGCAGCAATCTTACCCCCCACTGGGTCACCAGCGCCGGGCACGCTGTTTCTGCCACCCTTGCTGCCTGCACCATGGCGGGCTGACGGGGCTGGATGAAGGTCGCAGCGAGCAGCAGCAATCCGGCCACCGTTACCAGCTTCTCGCCCCGACGCGGCAGCCAGCCTGCCAGCAGCACGATACCGAGCAGGGTGATGGGGGCCAGATGGCGAGGATTATCGGGATTCTGGCCAAACAGGGTCCAGAGCAGCAGGGCGAGCCAGTAGAGTGTCCAGAACGGGGAGAGGGCGGCAGTGTGGCCTTTTGAGCGCTGCCAGAGCGGCAACACCAGCAGCCCTCCGACAGCCAAGGGCCAAAGCGGAGTGAGCTGATCGTTGAAGGTGCGCGCCCAGCTTAGCAGCCGATCGCCGTGGGCCGCCGCCGTGTTGCCCCACAGGGTAAAGTGGCCGTCGGTAAAGCGCCGCCCCTCGCTGAAATAGGCCCAGCCATCGGCCTGCCAGACAAAGAGCAGACTGGTGAGGCCCACCAGTGCGATGGGGAGCACAAACCTGACGCGCGTGCCCTGCTGCGCCATCCCAAGCCAGAGCGGCAGCAGCGCCAGCACAAAATAGGAGGGGCGCAGCGCCAGCAGCAAGCCAAGCATTAGGCCTGCCAGCGCCATTCTGCGCTGCTGCAAGGCTAGCAGCGTCCCGATCCAAGCGGCGAGCGCCGGCCCGTCCGAGAGGCCGGAGAGCGCCAGCGTAGGTGTAAGCGGCAGGGCCAATACCAGCAGCCAGACGGGGGCGAGCAGACTTGGCCGTTGCCACAATCTGACCGCCAGCAAGGCGGCGAGCGGCGCCAGCAAACTGCTCCCCAAGAGGCTTGCCCACTGCACCGCGCGGGCCGGATCGTCCACTGCCAGATTAATCAGCCGCGCCAGCCAGATAAAGGCGGGATAGCCCGGGAAGTGGGGGGAGAACTCCAGCACGCTAAAGCGCGTCACCCCGTGGGCGAAATTGAGGGCATCGTCGGAATCGAGCGCCACCGGGAAGGCCAGCAGCCAGACGAGCCAGGCCAGTTGCAGAAGGATCAGCAAGTAGGGTCGATTAGCGAAGCGTAATCGGCCGTGGTGACGTCCCCCTTCTCCCCTTGTGGGAGAAGGGCTGGGGATGAGGGGGGCCGTCGTCATCAATGAGAGGCCATCAAAGCGGCGCCAGCACGGCCATCAGCGCTTTTTCCGCTGCGGCAAAGGCGGCGGCATCGGCGGGTTTGGCACCCACTCCGAATACCCCCGGGTTGCCGATGGCATCGAGCACCTTGGCCAGCGCCTGCTCGGCGGCCTTGCGATCCCCTTCACTGAGGGAGGGGAGGATCAAATCGAGGAAGCGCTTGCTCTTGACCACCAGCACCTTGGCGGTCTGGTAGTCGCCAAGATTCTGGCTGGCCCCTTCGAGGCGGCGCTCGATCTCCGCCTTGTAGGCGCGGTTGAGCAGGGCGGCGGTGGCTGCAGCATCTTTGGCCTTGATGGCGGCGGCCAGTGGCGCTTGCAGTTCCACCTTGTGGTGCTGTTCCAGATAGGTCAGCTCGTCGGCAATCTCGCTCAAGGTGGCGCTGGCATCCTTGCCATCAGTGGCGGCGCCAAGCAGCCCTTCGCGGGCGTCGATCAGTGGCTCCTTGCCGGCAGCTGCGTAGGAGTAAGCCTGCGCCTGCCCGCTCAGGGTCAGCAGCAGGGTGAGGGCAAGTAAACCCGGGCGGATGGTCATCCTGTTCTCCTTACTTATGCCAATGGCGCGGCCATCAGGCCACGCTCTGGGTCTCAATGACGGTATTTTCGTTGCGATGGTTGAAGATGGCGTGGCGTCTGTCCACCCCGTCGATCACCATGTCGGCCGCCATCATCCCCATCTCCATGGCGGTGTCGGTGAAGATGTAGCGGAATGTCCCCTGACGGCCGGTCATGATGAGGTTGTTGATCGGCATCAGCGCCTTGATGGCTTCGTTGCGGCGGGCCTGATAGCCCAGATCCATCAGCGGATAGGCGTACTCGCTGCGGGCTTCGAAGGTCTCATCGCCAAGCTTGGCGGTATCGACGCCGAGGCTCGCCAGATCAGCGGTGACCCGTCCGCGCAGATCGGCCAGCGGTGCCTGCCAGGTGGCATCCCCCGGATTGCAGGGGATCTCCAGCATTACCGAGGTCTGGCCCTGGGGTGCCATAAAGGGGCTGCGGCGGCGCGGCTCCTGCAGACGGGTGGCCAGAATATGGGGGTCGGAGAGGTACTGCCAGGTGTTGTCTGACAGGTTCTCCTGCTTGAGGGGCATATTGACGAAGCGAAGCGACCGGTAGTGCAGATCGCACGGCAAGCCCAGATGCTGGCAGGTGAGCGGCAGCGGCAGGGTGGAGATCACCTGATCAAAGCGCTCACTCTGCTCAACATCATCTTGTTTCCAATAAACCCGTTCGATGCGGCCATCAGCCTGCTCAAGGCGGATGATGGTGGCGCCGGTTTTGAGCTTAACCCCCTCGGCAACCAGCCGCTCTCCCAGCGTGGTGAAGATCTGGCCGAAGCCATATTTGGGATAGCGGTATTTGCGGGCATAGGTGCGCACCGAAATGCTGCCGTTACGTCTTGGCAGCAGACGTCGCGCCACGTCTTTCAAATCGATGAGGCTGATGCGTTGACCGGCCCAGTCGGCGGAGAGCTTGTCCGGGTTGATGCCCCACAGCTTGCCGGTGTAGCCCTCGAAGAACTGGCGATAGAGGGTGCGGCCAAAGTGACTCTGGATCCACTCGGCAAAGCTCGCCTTGGCGAAATCGGTGGGCTTCTTGCTAAAGGGCAACAGCAGCAAGTCCTTCACCGCACCGGCCATTAGGGCCAGCGGCGCTGTCTTGAGCAGGTTGGGCAGGTTCAAGGGGTAGTCATAGGTGCGCCCGCCAAAGCGGATCACGCTTTTGCGCTCGGCGTGGAGCAGGTCTTCACCCATCAGCTCGTCGATAAAGGCGAGCAGCTCGGGGTTTTTGGTGATAAAGCGGTGGCCGCCGTAGTCGAAGCGATACTCGCCATCGCGCCCCTTGAAGGTCTGGGTGGCGCACATGCCGCCGACGACCGGCTCCTGCTCGAACAGGGTGACTGCAAAACCGGCCTGACAGAGGCGCCAGGCAGCCATCAGACCGGCGGGGCCAGCACCCAGCACTGCAATGCTCTTCTTGTTGTTATCGCTCATAACCTATTCCGAAACTGCTTGTTCAAGAAGGGAACCGTGCCAAGGCGCGGCTCCCGAATAGTGTTGTTACCCCGTGGCCTGTTGCCACAGGGCGTGCGGGTTCATCAGCCCTTGCTGGATGTTGCGTTCACCTGCGGCCGATAGCTGCGCTGCCAGAGGGTAACGAAAATCGCCAGATAGAGGGCCCAGGTCAGCAGCTGCAAGCCCGCGGGTGAGGCATTGTAGCCAAACAGAGCGCGCAGGAAGGTACCAAATACCCCCTGATCGTCGAGAATGTGGCTGATGTCGAACACCGGCGTGGTCCAGAAAGTGATGATATCCGCCGCCTGCAACATATTGACGGCGGACGAGAGCAAGCCAGCGGCGATGATGATGATCAGCAGCCCGGTCCAGCGGAAGAAGGGGGCCAGCGCCACCTTGCGGGTGGAGCGCAGCAGCCCCCACACCAGCGCGATGGAGACCAGCAGCCCCGCCAGCGCACCTATCAGGCCGGATTGCAGATCCACCCCTTGGCCCGAGTAGAGCAGGGCGGAGAAGAAGAGCACGGTTTCAAACCCTTCGCGCATCACCGCGAGGAAGGCGAGCAGCACCAGCCCAAAAAGGTTGCCGCCATCGATGGCCGCATCGATGCGCGCCGTCATGGCCCCCACCTGGGATTTGGCCTGCTTTTGCATCCAGATAGCCATATAGGTAAGCACCAGAGTGGCGAAGATCAGGATCCCCGCCATCAAGAGGTGGTTGTAACGCTCGCTCTCAAACTGGCTCACCACCACCTGGAACAGGAAGGCGACGACAAAGGAGGCGACCAGACCCAGCCCCACCCCCAGATAGATGAACTTGTTGTAGCGGCTCGCTCCCAGCTTGGCGAGGTAGGAGAGGCAGATGCCGACCAGCAGGAAGGCTTCCAGCCCCTCGCGCAGGGTAATGAGAAAACTTGCAAACATCAGGATTGAGGCTCCGTAGCGGGCGTGACGGGGAGAGGCGGCAAGGTGAGTTGCAGCCGGTTGAGCATGACTATGGGTGGCTCCGGCAAGCTGGGCTCGGCGGCGCGTACCGCATCATTGACCCACTTGGGGTAGGTGCGGAAATTGAGTTTGATATCGACCTTGAAGGGCCCTTGGGCATCTGCTGGCAGCGGCCAAGCTTCATCGCGCCAGCCATCGGCTGGAATACGGGTATCTTCCAACAACTTGGCGTAGCGCCAGAACTTGAGCCCCACTGGTTTGCCCTCGGCATCGCCGAATACTTTGCGAAACAGCCGCGCATCGTCTGGCACGGCGCCATCCACCGGCTGGCCGCTTGCAAGCACCAGCTTGCCGCTGGCGTCGGTGACGGTCAGCTCCAGCCAGAGTTCACGAAAATCGGCTACCCCGGTGGGCAGGGCGTGGCCTGCGCCGGTATTGGCGACCCGCACCACCAGCTGCTGACTATCGGCAGCCTGTTCGATCCGGGCCGAGAGGGTTGCGCTGGAGCGCAAGAGTGCCAGACTCTCCTGCTCAAGGTCGGGATTGCGCAGCCCCACCAGCTGGTGCTGGGCACCGGTAAAGTTGTGGCGATAGAGCCGCGATTTCATGGTGCCGTTTTCGGTGGACTGGCCCGCCACCGGCGCGCCGCCATTGCCCGGCTCCGAGTTCATATGGCAGTCGATACAGGTGCGCCGTTTGGCAGGATCCTCGGCCTTGGCGAAGCTGGATTTTTCCCACTCGTCCCAGGTGTTGACGATATTGGCGCCGGTGCCAGGGGCAAACTCGTTGTGGCACGACTTGCACAGGGCCGCATCGCGGTAAAAATCTTTCTGATAGGAGGCTTTGTGGGCCGCCGGACGGGCGTTGATCTGCCGCTCGGCCAGCCAGTGCTGGAGGCTGCCACCCGCGGCATCCTCGAACACATAGCTCTCGCGGTCTTTCAAATTCACGGTAAAGGCGCTGTTGCCGCCCGCGTCTTCTACCTTGGTGATGCGATGGCAGAGCACGCAGCCGGTTCCTTCCTCAACCACCGGTTCGCCAGCCTTGTGGGCGGCAATCAGCGAGGCGCCGCCTTGCTCGAACATGTGTGAGCCCTTGGGCAGATCCATCTGGCCTGTCATCACCTGCTGGGGCATATGGCAGCCCTGGCACCACTGGCCGAACGCTTCCCCTTCGGTTTCGCGGGCCAGCGCCTGCACCACCTTGTAGTAGGGGTGGGAGTTGCCCATCAGCCGGTGGTTGCTCTCGCTCCAGTCCTTGAACGCTTGGCTGTGGCAGTTCTGGCAGGAGGCGGAGTTGAGCCACTCTTTCGGGTGGGTTGTAGGCGCCTTGGCGGGATCCGTGCGCGGGGCATCGAGTCGCAGCCAGTTGGCAAGATAGGGGAGGTTGCCATCGGCGGTGACGAAGGCGTGTAAGTCCTCCATCATCGCTTTCACTTCCGGTTGGGGCCTCGCGGGGTCAACTGCCTCGGCCCCATCGCGGGTGTCGTGGCCCATGCCGCCCTGGGTCTGCTGGGTCATGCGCAGGTATTCGCCGACAAAATCCCCCGCCACCATGTTGGTGAGGTTGGCGTGGCCGTTGATGGCGTTGTCGCCGCTCTGCTGGCGATGGGCCGCCATCAGATAGCGATTGGTGAAGTTGAACCCGTCCAGATGGCAGGAGTTGCAGCTCATCCAGTTGTCTCCCGCCATGGGGAAGCGTGAGTTGGACGCTGTGTTACCAAGGTTGAACAGCCGCTCGCCGCGCTGAAGCGATTTGGGACGGGGATCTGTCTCTACCAGTTTGGCAAAGTGGGGCACATCGACGGTGACCCGGGCAAACGGGCCGCTGCCGCCGCTATTGAGGCGGGTGAGATCCTGCCCCATGGCGTTGTGCACCAGAATATGGTCGCCATCGATCAGCAGATCCCGCGGATTCTGGCCCGGCAGGTGACGCAAGAGCTGGGTCGCCTTGGCGCCTCCCTGAAACTTCTTGCGGCGGTGACGGTTGTTGTTGGACTTGCCGCTGCGGGAGAGGTCGAACACCAGCAGATCTTCCGAGCCCGCCAGGGTCAGATAGACCCGCTTGCCGTCGGCGGCGAAGCGCGCCGCGAAGGGGTTTGAGACGATCTGGCTGCGGTTGCCGACGCTTGGCAGATTGATCTGCAAAAAGAGCTGCTTTCTTTCATCGACCCGCTCTTTTTCCTCATCGAGATCGATGATGGAGACCGCCGGAAAGACGGTGCTCTGAAACTGGAAGGGGTGATCGAAGCTCCAGAGCACATGTGGCAGCCAAGCCTCGCTGCCATCGGGGGAGAGGGTGATGCCATCGAGCAGGCGCGGTAATCCCTGCGAGTCGCTCGGCGTGTCGCTGTGGGTCTCGGCAAGGGTAATGAGTTTGGGTTTGGGCAGGGTAATCTCGGGCAGCGAGGAGCCCTTGGCGCCATGGCCAAGCTTGGCAAGATCATAGATGGCGAGCTGGCCCGTCATGGCGTGGGTCAGCAGCAGGCGATCATCGTTGGTCAATGCCAGTCCACGCGGAGTCTCGGCGGTTTCTGCGTCCAGCTGGAGGTTGCCGGCGCTGTCGTAAGCCTGCAGACGAGCTGATTCGAACAGCGTGACCCAGAACCACTGCCGCTTGGGATCGAAGATGACGCCGTAGGGTCTATGGCCGGTGGGGATCGCCTTTTCCAGAGTGAGATCATCATGCAGCAGCAGCAGGCGATCGCCGCTGTAGTCGGTGATCAGCAGGGTGCCGTCATCGGCGCGGGCAAGCTGGCGCAGATCGCCCCCCAGCTGCACTTCCTTGAGCCGCTTGCCGCTATCGCGCTCAAGCAGGGTGACGGAACCTGCGCTCAGGTTGGCGGTGACGAGGCGCGGGCTTTGCCCCTCCTCATAGGCGAGCATCCCGGCGCCCATCTGCTGGGCAAACGCAAAGGGGGTTACCAGCAGCAGGACGAGGGCCAGCAGGGGTGAAAAATATGCACAAAACGATGACTTCAACATGGGATCAGGAGCGCCATTTCAAGATGGTCCAGCGCCAGGCGTGGCGCAGCACCAGAGGAGTGAGCAGCAGTGCGCTCAGCCAGTGGGCCCAGCTGGCGAGGTTGCCCATGGCATCGCCCGGAGTGCCGTGCAGCACCAGCAGCAGGCCGCTGGCCAGACAGACCAACAGCAGGGCTTCGATAATCCGCCCCGTGGTGCGCAAAAAAGGTTTGTTGCTGCGGTTCAACAAGCTGCGATGGGAGAGCCAGAAGGCGCCAAACAGCAGCGGAAACAGGGTGAGCGAGAGCATCACATGCAAGAACAGATTCCAGCGCGCCAGCGACCAGAGCGGGGTCAGCGGTTCCCACAGCAGCAGGCCGGAGAAGAACATCAGATAGAGGGTGCCCTCGGCGGCCTGATGGTGATAGGCCAGCCACTGCCAGAATTGTCGGGGGGCGAGGGAAAGGGTTGTCATAACTGCTCCAACACCCGGGCAATCGGCCCGGGGGGAGCAAGTCTATAACGCAGTAAGGGTAATGAAAAGAGTTATCAATTGTATTGCTGATGAATAAAAGCTGAATCTCGCCAGTGAAGATCCACCGCTATTTGTGTTCGGCCATGCGCTCGGTGATCGCATAAATCAGTGCCGCCATCGAGAAGGCGAGAAACACCACTACAGACCACTTCATCTCCACTTCGTTGGTAATGCCATCTTCGAGGAAGGCTTTGAGCACCTCCACCCCGGCAATGGTGACCAGCGAGTTGATGACGATGAGCTTGAGGGAGGCAAAGTTGATCTTGCTAAGCCAGTTGTTGCCAAGCGCTTCGCGCTGCTCCTGGGTCTGGATGAACTGCACGTAGCCGCACACCGCCACCAGGATCAACATCTGGGCCACCAGCACAAAGTCGACCAGCGTCAGCACGCCGGTGATGAGATCCATATAGGGGATCTCGATGATATTGACGCAGAGCGCATAGAGCTGCATGAAGAACTTGACCATCAGCAGGGCAACGCAGAGCAGGATGCAGACGTAGAAGGGGTACATCATCATCTTGCTGCCATTGAGCATGAGATTGAACTGGCGCATAAAAACTCCAAGATAAGGAAACAGGGGGATTATGACGTGAACTGCATCCGAAGACAGCGCTCTGTGTTGATGACGGCTGCTTTTATCTGCAGGGCTCGAGAATGACAGTGTGAGGGCAGAGCAGCTTGTCATGCCCTCTATAAAGGATGTAGAGAGGGTTTGCGAGAGTCGCGCATACAGTCAGGAACAAAGCGGCTCTGCTGACAATGCCAAAGTTTGCAAGAGAGATACGAAAAAGCCCAGCCATAAGGCTGGGCTTTAGAATGCTTTTTCACCGGTTGGCCTCTGGCTATCACTCTGTCGCCTTACTCAGGATCCAGCTCCTGCGGGATCACCTCGCGCTTTTTCAGGGTGGAGAGATAGACCAGCAGGGCAATGGCGGCCAATAAGGCTGCCGAGGCGGAGTATCTGCTGAGCTCCAGTCCGCCTTTGCCAAGCGGCTTGTCGAGAAAATCCCCCACCACAGCACCTAGCGGGCGAGTGATGATGAAAGCCGCCCAGAAGAGCAGGGTGCGTGAGACCCGGGTCAGCAGGTAGGTGGCGACAATGGCCAGCAAGATACCGCCAAAGAGCACCATGCTGCCGGTATAGCCAAAGCCGCCATCATCGGCCACCCAGTCACCGAGCGCGGTACCCAGCGTCTGGGAGAACATGATGGTGATCCAGTAGAACATCTCGGTTCTGGATGAACTGATGTCACTGGTCGCTATGTTGCCCTGAAATTTGTACCACACCAGAAAAGAGCCCATCAGCAGCAGGAACAGCAGGGTTGACCCGCCTGCATAGCCCATCCCCAGCGAACGATCGGCAAAGTCTGCCAACGTGGTGCCCACTGTGGTGGTGGCGATAATGGTTGTCCAGTAGAGCGCCGGGTTATAGCGCTTGGCTGAAATCTGGGCGCCGACGGCAATAAAGAAGATAACGGCAAAGATGCCGGTACTGACCAGATAGCCGAGATCCATCGACATGGATACCGCATCTCCTCCGGTTTCTCCCAGAGTCGTTGCCAATATTTTGGTGAACCAGAATGCCAGAGTGATCTCCGGCACCTTGCTGACTGAGTGAGCGACGCTGTTATGCATAATGCACCATCCTGTGGTTTGACGAAGAGCCGTCAGCAATGAGCATGTCGGGGATTTCTTAAGAGAGGCTTAAGGTCACAGAGGGGATGGCAAGAAAAGATCATTTTTGACCAGATGCAAACTTTGCGGGTATCAGCGGGATCTTAATTATTCCTTAAGGTTCAAGTTTTATTGTCCGCCAGCAATTCAATAGTTGATAAAGCTCACATTGTAACAAGGTGTTACTGACTAGTTGAGAGAGTTCTCAACTAGCTCTGTTAATATCCCGATGCAGCCTTGGTTCAGGCTGCGTTCAATTTTCCGGCATTTGGTTCAAGAGGTGGTGTTTCGGTGGTAAAAATCAGAGTTGTACCCTTTATTTTCCTGTTGGCACTGATATTTGCCTTCCTGCTTAACTGGCCCGTGTTGCTTCACTTCTACGATATCCTCAGCAATCTGGAGCACTTCAAGATAGGGTTTGCCATCTCGATCCCGGTGCTGCTGGTGGCGGCGCTCAACTTCGTTTTCATGCCCTTCTCCCAGCGTTACTTCCTGAAACCCTTCTTTGCGTTTCTCTTTGTGACCGGCGCCATCGTCAGTTACACCATGCTGAAGTATCGGGTCATGTTCGATCAGGAGATGATCCAGAACATCTTCGAGACCAACCAGAGCGAGGCCTACTCCTATGTCAGCCTGCCCATCGTGGTCTGGGTGGCTCTGGCCGGTGTATTGCCCGCCGTGCTGCTCTTTTTTGTCAAAATCGAGTACCCGAAAAAGTGGTATTTGGGGCTGTTCCAGCGCGCCATCTCCATGGCTGCATCCCTGGCTGTCGTGGGCATCATAGCGGCATTTTACTATCAGGATTACGTCTCGGTCGGGCGCAACAACCAGACTCTCAATCGCGAGATCGTGCCGGCCAACTATGTCTACAGCACCACCAAGTATCTCTACAAACGTTACGTCGCCGAGCCCATTCCGTTCACCACCCTGGGTGATGATGCCAAGCGAGTCGCGAAAGAGGATAAACCGACTCTGATGTTCCTGGTGGTGGGGGAGACCGCCCGCGGCAAGAACTTCTCGATGAACGGCTACGAGAAAGAGACCAACTCCTTTACCAGTCAGGCCGGGGGCGTAATCTCCTTCAAGGACGTGCGCTCTTGCGGCACGGCTACGGCGGTGTCGGTGCCCTGCATGTTCTCCAACATGGGGCGCAAGGAGTTTGACGATAACCGGGCCCGCAACAGTGAAGGTCTGCTCGATGTGTTGCAAAGAAGCGGGGTCTCCATCTTCTGGAAGGAGAACGACGGCGGCTGCAAAGGGGTGTGCGATCGGGTGCCCAATATCGAGATCAAGCCAAAAGATCACCCGCAGTTCTGCGACAAGAACACCTGCTATGACGAGGTCGTACTGCAGAACCTCGACGACGAGGTGGCGCAGATGAAGGGCGACAAGCTGGTTGGCTTCCATCTTATCGGCAGCCACGGCCCGACTTACTACAAGCGTTATCCGGATAACCATCGCCAGTTCGTACCGGACTGCCCGCGCAGCGACATCGAGAACTGCAGCGATGAAGAGCTGGTCAACACCTATGACAACACCATCCGCTACACCGATTACGTGATTGCCGAGTTGATCACCAAGCTCAAGAGCTATGAGGCAGACTACAACACGGCGCTGATCTACCTCTCTGATCACGGCGAGTCGCTCGGTGCGATGGGGCTCTATCTGCACGGTACGCCCTACAAGTTTGCCCCTGACGACCAGACCCGGGTACCGATGCAGGTCTGGATGTCGCCGGGCTTTGCCAAAGAGAAGGGGATGGATCTGAACTGCCTGCAGCAAAAAGCGGCAGACAATCGCTACTCCCATGACAACCTCTTCTCTTCTGTGCTCGGGATCTGGGATGTCAGCACGGCGGTATACGACAAGCAGCTCGATATTTTCAGCCAGTGCCGCACCGTGCAGTAAGGTGAGGGCCGACTCGGGGCGCCAGTGCGCCCCTTTTTTATCCCCAAAATTGTTCAGTTTTCATATATGACTCTCTCCATTTGTTTAGATGCTATGTACGAAATGGAGCGGGTTGCCATCAAAAGAGGAAACAAAAAATGGCCAAACCTGGCGCTACAGGGATCACCCGGATTATCCATGCCACCCGTTACAGCATGAAGGGGCTTTCGTCCGCCTGGCTGCATGAGGCTGCCTTTCGTCAGGAGCTGCTGCTCATCGTGCTGCTGATGCCGCTGGCCTTTCTGGTGGGGGATGGTCTGACCCAGATCCTGCTGCTGATGGTCATCAGCTGGCTGGTGGTGATCGTGGAGATCCTCAACTCCGCCGTCGAGGCGGTGGTAGACAGAATTGGCTCCGAACATCACGAGCTTTCCGGTCGGGCCAAGGACATGGGCTCTGCCGCCGTCTTTATCGCGCTGGCGCTCAACGTGCTGGTGTGGGGGGCGCTGACCGGCCGCAATCTGCTGGGCTGGTGGTGATCAGCCGTAGTTGACGAGATCCCGAATACAAAAAGAGAGGGCGACCCTGTGGTCGCCCTCTCTGTTTTCATCGCCGCTCAGGGTGTGGTGAGGGTCATGTGCTTGGTGATGGCCTGATAGAGCACCGGGTAATCATCCTCAAAGTGGTGGCCGCCCGGCAGGGTGACGGTGGTGACGTTGGGCTGGTTGAGACGGGGGCAGAGGCGGTCGTCGTCATCGTCATCGGCACCTTGCAGGCAGACCATCGGCAGATCCCGGATGGTTTTCACCTGCGGCTCGGTCGGGTAGCTGCGGGCCTTGTGGGTCAGCATGTCGCTGACGTGGATCTCGAAATCCGAGCTGGTGGAGGGGGAGAGCATCACGGCCCCGACCAGCCCCTGACGATAGTGCTCCGGCAACCGGTTGATGACGAAGGGGACAATCTCGGCACCAAACGAGAAACCTACCAGCAGCCATCGGGGACGCTGCCAGCGAGCCTGATAATCATCGAGGATCCGCTCCAGATCGGCGGTCACCTGCTCCGGGGTTTTCTTCTTCCAGTAGTAGGTGAGGGAGCTCCAGCCCACGACCGGCATACCGTGCAGCTGAAACTGGGCGCTCAACCCCTTGTCGAGGGCCGCCCAGCCACCATCGCCGCTGAGAAAGATAACCATGGGGGCATCCGATGGCTGCTTGACCGGCAGCTCAATCAGGCTCAGGTCATCCTTGACCGGGGCGGCTTGGGCCGCAAAAGATGAAACGGGCAGTACGAGACTGAGTAACAGCAATATCAGGGCTCTCATTGGCCATGCTCCTATTTTTTGATCAGCCCCAACGGGCCGCGGCTAATCAGGGTGATCAGGTGAGTCAGGGTTCTGGGCAGTACCAGCTTGCTGCTGCAGAGCAGGTAGCGGGGTTCCCAGCGGGGCGAAAATTTCTCCTTGTAGCGTCTGAGCCCCTGGAAGTTGTAAAAGCGGCTGCCACGGACGAACAGGGTATTGCCAAGGCGGGCCCAGTAGCTGTTGAGCGGGTGATCGTTGAAGCCGGACATGGGGGCCATCCCCAGATTGAAGCTGGCATACCCCTGCGCCTTGCCCCACAGCAGCAGCTCGACAAAGAGAAAATCCATGATGGGGGCGGTGCCGGTATCCAGGCTGTAGCGCATCAGATCGATGGAGAGCATCTCCTTGTTATCGCTTACCCAGAGGTTGGCAAAGCCGACGATCTGCCCCTCATGCCATACCAGCGCAGCCGGGCTCAAGGTCAGGTAGTCAGGCTCGAAGCGGCCGACCGAGAAGCCCTTCTCCTTGCCCATCTTGCTCTGCAGCCAGGTATCGGAGACGGTCTGCAATCTGGGCAGCAGGGGGGCTACGGCACTAGCCTCGACCACCTCGAAGGTCAACCCTTCCCGTTTGCCCTTGGCGTGACTCTGGCGCAGGTTGCGCAGCCGGCTGCCCGCCAGATCGAAGGTAGCCAGATCGACCATCGCCTCTTCACCGAGCTTGAAGGGGATCAGCCCCAGCTCCAGATAGAGCGGAAGATAGCGGGCCGAGACCTGATAAAAGACCGGGTTGGCATCGTGCTCGTCGCAGCGCTCGCGAAATTGCCAGAGCAGCTCTTCGATCTGCTCGGGGCGACCGACGGGATCCCCCATCACAATCCAGCTGTTGCCCTCGATGCCATACATCAGGAAGGCGTCGCCGGCGGGGTGGAACAGCAGGGACTTGTCCTGCAACTGGGCCAGATAGCCGTGGATCCCCCCTTCACGCACTACCAGCTCGTGGGCGCGCGCCAGTGTCTCCTTGTCCGGCTTTTCACCGACCACGCGTAGCGGCGCAAGCAGCTGGGCAACCCCGGCAACGGCCAGCACGGCCACCACGCTACCCATGGCGCGCAGGCCGCGGGCAGCCCCGCCATGGGGCGAGAAGTGGAACCAGAGGGCGTGGTCATACTCCACCTGACGGTAGGAGAAGAGCAGCAGCCACAGCGCTCCCAACAGCACGGCGCCGACTGAAATGAGCCAGCCCGGGGTGTACTGGGGATAGAGCAGTGACCCCTTGCGATAGAAGAGGGAACGGCAGGGGGTCATGATGAGCAGGAAGCTGCCGAGCAGCAGGGCTGACTCCCAGTCACCCCCCTTGAGCAGGGAGAAGGCGATACCCAGTGCCAGCAGCAGCTGGGTGATGCGAAACGCGGCGTCGTGACGGCGATAGAGGCTGCGAGCCAGCAGGATCAGGAGGATACCGCTCACGCTGCCGAGCACGTGGGAGAGCTCCAGCAGATGGAGCGGCAGCACCTGCAGCCACACCTCGATGTGGCTGCGCATGGTCGGGATCATACCCGAGCAGAGCAGCAGGCTACCGGCGGCGAAGGTGCCGACGCTGATAAGGGCGGGCAGAAACTCCTGAATGGCGCTCATGATCCCCTGCAACCGCTGCCAGCGAGCCTTCTGCTGCAACATCTCCTGACTGGTAAAGAGCAGCAGGGCGCAGAGGAATGGCAGTACGTAATAGATGCAGCGGTAGAGCAGCAGCGAGGCGAGCAGCTTGTCGGCCGGCAGGTAGTGGGCCAGCAACAGGCTCATGCTCGCTTCGAATACCCCGATCCCGCCCGGCACGTGGGCCAGCACCCCGAGGAAGCTGGCCAGCACGAAGGCACTGAGCAGCACGGGGTAGGGGACGCTATCTGCGGGTAACAGCACAAACAGCACGGCAGCAGCAGCCATCCAGTCAGCCAGCGCGACCAGCAGTTGCAGCAGGCGTACCTTTATCCCGGGCAGGATCAGGCTGTGTTCGCGCCAGGAGAAGCTGGGATGGGGCCAGAGCAGATAGCCCAGCACCAGCAGCAGGGCGCCGGCGCCGGCCAGATGGAGCAGGCTGTAGATCCAGCTTGGCTGGTCGGGCAGCAACTGGGCCGCCGTATTGCCGAGCAACAGGGCACTGCCACCCCAGCCGAGCAGCCCGAGGAAGAAGGTGATGGAGCAGAAGAGCACCACCCGTGCCACCTCACCGGTCGCCAGCCCGAGTGCTGAGTAGATCCGGTAGCGCACCGAGGTTCCCGTCAGCAGGGCGAAGCCCAGGGTGTTGGAGAAGGTGTAGGCGATAAAGGAGGTGACACCCACCTGCTGCCAGGGGAGGCGTTTGCCCAGTGCGTGCAGTGCCAGCATGTCATAGCCGCAGAGCAGGCCATAACTGAGCAGGGTCAGCAGCAGGGCACCAGCCAGACTGGGCAGCGGTTGTGACCAGATGGCGACGCGAATATCGTGCCAGTGCCATGAATGGGTCAGATGATAGAGTACGGTCAGGGCTGCGCCCAGCAGCAGCAAGCTGCAGAGCGGGCCTAGCCATTTAATGAGATGACGCCACATTCCATGTTCCTATTGTCAGTTCAAACGATGAGCGTTGATGAGGTTACGATAATGGGTTGGATGATGCGCGATAGCCTGAATAATGTGCGGCAGTGTCATGAGGTTATTACGATAATCGGCATGATGGAACAGCAATGATCTTGTCATGTGGAACCTGCTTGGCAGAGGCAGTTTTCATCATGACCAGATGAAAAGGGAGGCAACCGGCCTCCCTTTTATCTCTCCGCTCTACTCTTGCTCTGTTATGTACTGATTGACGGTCTTGTCGTCACTCAGGGTCAGAGGCGATTACTTGGTTTTCGGCGCGACTTTGACGGACGGCGCTTTGTGAGCGGTTTTATGATGCTTTTTCACAACCTTGGTCTGGGTCGCTTGCGGGGCGGCAGTTTTGGTCGGGGTGGCAGCCATGGTGAAACCGGAAGTCAGGGCGAAAACGGCGGCCAGAGTCAGGGGGATGATTTTTTTCATGGTCAATTTCCTTATTCGGATTGGTGGTATGGAGCATTTCTCCATGACTTCATCCTATGACGCTGACCGCGGTACTTCAGTGAGCACTTGGTGACGGTTTGTATCCAAATGTACAGGGAGGGTGAGGCAGAAGCGGGCGCCCTTGCCGGCGGGAAGCAACGCCACATCACCGCCATGGTGGAGCGCTATGCTGCGCACAATTGCAAGCCCCAGCCCGGTGCCGCCGGTGCGGCGATCCCGACTCTGATCAAGGCGCACGAACGGCTCGAAGATCTGGTGTGCCAGTGCGGGGTCGATACCCGGCCCGTCATCGCTCACCTCCAGCAGATAGTTCTCCTGCAAGCGCGAGATGGAGAGGGTAACCTCGCTTTCGGCGTAGCGCAGGGCGTTGCCGATGAGGTTCTCGACGGCGCGTGTCAGCAGGCGATGATCGCCGCACCAGGGCATCTTGATGGGAGGCAGCGCGAGGGTCAGGTGTTTCTCCGGCCGCAATGCCTGCCAGTCGCCGAGGTGATGCTCTGCCCAGCTGCCCAGCTCCAACTCATCCCGCTGCAGCGGCAGCTCGGGTCTATCCAGCTTGGCGTAGGTCAGCATCTCTTCGATAAGGGAGTCCAACGCCCCCAGATCCCGCTCCAGTGCCTGCTGCTCTTCCTCAGCAGGGGTAGGATCGAGCATGGCAAGCCGATAGCGCAATCTGACCAGCGGGGTACGCAGCTCATGGGCGATGGCATCGGTCAGCTGCTTGCGACTGGTGAGCATGGCTTGCAGCTGGGCGGTCATCTGGTCGAAGGTACGTCCCACCCGGGCCAGACTGCTGCCCGGTGGCAGGTTGGTGCGGCAGGAGAGATCGCCATCGCCTACCCGGCGCGCCGTTTGTTCCAGTTGCAGCAAACCGCGCCAGTGGGGTCGCAGCCAGAGCAAGATGGGCAGCCCGAGAGAGAGACCAATGATCAGCAGCAGCCCCACATCGACCCAGTGCAGTTCGTGCAGGTAGGAGAGATAAGGCACCGGGCCAACGATCAGCACCTGATCGGTATCGGGGATCCGTTGCAGGAAGGTGTCATCCTCCTCGACGATGACGATGTTGCCGGCGGCAAGAAATGCCTGATCCTCGCTGGCAAGGGGCTGATGGGCGAGCTTGCCGACCTTGAGGGGGAGGGTGAACTGGCTGCTCTGCTCGGCCAGCCGATCTGGCCAGCGCTCGGGCGGAATTCTGGCCAGCTCGTCGGTCAGCAGGCCAAGGGAGCCCTGCATCATCCGCTCAAGATAGCGGTCGCCAGCTCGCTCGGCGGTGACCTGATAGACCACGCCAACCAGCAGGATGGCCAGGGTGAAACAGCCGATCAGCAACAGGTAGAACTGGATAAAGAGACGGCGCATGGTAGTACTCCCTGATTAAGGCTATTCCCAAGCGTGGGGGACGAAGAGGTAGCCCTTCTGGCGCACCGTCTTGATCCGCGTCGGGTTGTCAGGGTTATCGCCCAGTTTGCGGCGCAGGCGGGAGATGGCCACATCCATGCTGCGATCCTGACCGTCATACTCTCGCCCGCGCAGGCTGCGGAACAGGGCTTCCCGCCCCTGGATCTGGCCGGCGTGGCTGGCAAGCTCCCACAACAGATCAAAGTCGGCAGTCGAGAGGGCAATGCTCTCGCCATCGAGACGCACATCCCGCCCCGGTCCGTCGACCAGCAGGCGGCCAAATTGCAACTGCTGCGGCACACTCCTGGTGGCGGCGATCGGTTGCGCTGCGACCTGCTGATGCTGGCGGAACTGCACCCGCAGTCTGGCCAGCAGCACGGGGGGAGGAGTGGTCTTGAGGATGTAGTCGTTGGCACCCAACTCCAGGCTCAGGATCTGGTTCATGTCGCTATCGAGCGAAGTGAGCATGACGATGGGGCCATCAAAGCGTGGCCGTAGATCCCGGCAGAGGGACATACCATCCTGTCCCGGCAGCATGATATCGAGCAGTACCAGATCCGGTTGTTCGGCCTCGACCCGGGCCAGCGCCATATCGCCTCTGGGTTCGAGGATCACTTCCATATCGTGACGGCCAAGCCAGCTGCTGATGAGCTGGCCAATCTCGGGATCATCTTCAACAAAAAGAATGCGTTGCATAGAAAAGCTCCAACCGGAAGCAGGAGAAAAGAGGAGCTGTCAGCATATCAATGCCGCTTGGGAAATACAGAAAAAGAACGAGGGAGGGTTATATGGGGAGCGCGAGGATAAGAGCGATAGCCGGGGGCGGAGCAATGATGAGGCTCTGGGCCATTAGCATTTCAGCCACTCAGGGCGCAGTGCGATAAGAAATGCGCGGATATAAACGTAGAAAATGGCGGTGCAGAAACAAAAAAACCGGCTTGGGCCGGTTTCTTCACAAGCCAGAAGGCTTGTATCTTGCCGTATTGGCAGCTTTGTGCCAAACGACGGAATAATGGGGTGGCTGATGGGGCTCGAACCCACGACAACCGGAATCACAATCCGGGACTCTACCAACTGAGCTACAGCCACCACTGAAAACTGCATTGATCCTTCAACATACCTAAGAATCAATGGCGCGCCCTGCAGGATTCGAACCTGCGACCCACGGCTTAGAAGGCCGTTGCTCTATCCGACTGAGCTAAGGGCGCTTTTCTCGACCCGCCTGAGTGGCAAATCGATAAACTTGGTCGGTGATAAAGGATTCGAACCTTTGACCCTCTGGTCCCAAACCAGATGCGCTACCGGACTGCGCTAATCACCGAAATTGTTGCTTTCAACGTGCCAGCATAACGACATGAGCCGTACTGGGCAACGGGGCGGCATCATAACCAAGCAAAAGAGCCAGCGTCAACGTATTTTTCCCCCAGTAAATTCAAGTGCCTACTTATTGCCCGTTGCAGGCCAGACCTCTCTTGGACGCTAACATCCTGGCTAAAAAAATGCGACAATGCGCGGCAGTTGAACACATGGTGAGTGGAGAACGATGTCTGCCAAAATCATAGATGGAAAACAGGTTGCGCAAACGATTCGCAGCCAGGTCGCGGCACAGGTCCAACAGCGGTTGGCAGCAGGGAAACGGGCTCCAGGGCTTGCCGTCATTCTGGTGGGGGCGGATCCTGCTTCCCAGGTTTATGTCGGCAGCAAACGCCGTGCTTGTGAAGAAGTCGGTTTTCACTCTCGCTCATATGACCTGAGTGCTACTGCAAGTCAGGATGAGTTGCTGGCGTTGATCGATCAGCTGAATGATGATCCGACCGTAGACGGGATCCTCGTTCAGTTGCCGCTGCCGGATCACTTCGATACCACTCTGGTGCTGGAGCGGATCCTCCCTGACAAGGACGTGGACGGTTTTCATCCGTACAACGTGGGCCGTCTTGCACAGCGCATTCCTGCGCTGCGCCCCTGCACCCCGAAAGGGATCATGACGCTGATTGAAACCACAGGTGTCAAAACCCATGGTTTGCACGCCGTGGTGGTCGGTGCTTCCAATATCGTCGGGCGCCCCATGACCCTCGAATTGCTGCTAGCGGGCTGCACGACCACGACCTGTCATCGTTTTACCCGGGATCTGGAGGATCAGGTTCGCCGCGCAGATTTGCTGGTCGTGGCGGTTGGCAAACCCAATTTTATTCCCGGAGAGTGGATCAAGCCGGGGGCGCTGGTTATCGATGTGGGTATCAACCGTCTGGCGGATGGTTCGCTGGTTGGGGACGTGGAGTTTGAAACGGCGCGCAGTCATGCCTCTTTCATCACCCCGGTTCCCGGTGGTGTTGGCCCTATGACGGTTGCCAGTCTGATGGAAAATACCCTGATAGCCTGCAACGAGTACCATGACTAAAGCGTGACAATAGTGTGTTCGTAGCTAATGCCAGGCGAGTCACATAAATGAAAATAAAAAACCGGTTGCTCAGAGAGGAACCGGTTTTTTATTTATCCAACGGGTTTTCGTTTATATATTTTGTGCTTCGTTCGGCACAATGACGGAGGCGTGATTTCCTTTCGGCCCCTGTTGCAACTCAAAGTGGACAGCCTGACCCGCTTTCAGGGTCTTGTAGCCCTCCATTTGAATGGTGGAGTAGTGAGCAAAGATATCTTCACCACCCCCTTCCGGACAGATAAACCCAAATCCTTTTGCGTTGTTAAACCACTTAACTGTGCCGGTTGCCATACTTCTACATCCTTTTATTGATTACCCAGAAGTCGTTGAGTAACCTGCGCCAGCCCATTATAACTAGGGACATGAGCCCATAGCAGACGGGCACAGATTAGCAAGTAACCAATCTAGTCTAACTTTTGAGCGAGTCAAGGAGTTGTTAACAACTGATGTGATCTGGTTAACAAGTCTATTGACAAGCTTGTGTGAGACGGTAGTAATCTAGAGGTACCAAAGCGCGATTATGAGCAAGCAGAAAGAACTCTTTGCTAATGAAGAGATTGCAGAAGCAGAGAAAACAAAGCTGCAGCCGCCACCCATGTATAAGGTTGTGTTGAACAACGATGACTACACCCCGATGGAGTTCGTGGTGGAGGTGCTGCAAAAGTTCTTTGGTATGGATTTGGACAAGGCGACTCAGGTCATGCTGAGTGTGCATTATAGTGGTAAGGGTGTCTGCGGCATGTTTACCGCAGAGATCGCCGAAACCAAGGTTGTCCAGGTCAACACCTATGCACGTAACAACGAACATCCACTGCTATGCACTATGGAAAAGGCTTGAATCTGATGACTTGATGGCGAGTGTGACACCACATTGTAGCTGTACTAGGGGAGGTGCCTATGTTGAATAAAGATCTGGAAAAGACGCTGAACGAGGCTTTCAAACTGGCTCGTGACGAGCGCCACGAATTCATGACTGTCGAGCACCTGTTGTTAGCCCTTCTGGATAACAGCTCAGCCCATGAGGCGCTGAGCTCCTGTGGTGCCGATGTCGAGCAGATGCGCAAGGAGATCCGCGCATTCATCACTCAAACAACCCCGCTTATTCCACGCGATGACGAAGATCGGGAAACCCAGCCGACCTTGGGCTTCCAGCGTGTACTGCAACGTGCCGTCTTCCATGTGCAATCCTCCGGCAACACCGAAGTCAGTGGTGCCAACGTACTGGTCGCCATCTTCAGCGAGCAGGAGTCTCAGGCCGCTTACTTCCTGAAAAAGGCCGAGATCAGCCGCCTCGATGTGGTGAACTTCCTCTCCCACGGGGTGCGCAAGGACAGCAAGCCGGATGTCAGCAATAACAATCCGGAATCTGACGACGATGTCTCCGCCGCCCAGATCGAGAGCTTTGCAACCAACCTGAACCAGCTGGTGTTGGAAGGGCGTATTGATCCGCTTATTGGTCGTGATCAAGAGCTTAATCGTACAATTCAAGTGCTCTGCCGCCGTCGTAAGAATAACCCTTTGCTGGTGGGGGAGGCGGGTGTGGGCAAGACTGCCATTGCGGAAGGTCTGGCTTACCGTATCGTCAAAGGCGATGTGCCCGAAGTGATTGCCGGTAGCACCATCTACTCGCTGGATATGGGCTCTCTGCTGGCAGGAACCAAATACCGCGGCGATTTCGAGAAACGCCTCAAGGTATTGCTCAAGCAGATTGAGCGTCAGGAAGGGGCCATCCTCTTTATCGACGAGATCCACACTATCATCGGTGCAGGTGCTGCGTCAGGTGGCCAGCTGGATGCCGCAAACCTTATCAAACCGCTGCTCTCTAATGGTTTGCTCCGTTGTGTCGGCTCCACTACCTACCAGGAATATGCCCAGATCTTCGAAAAAGACCGCGCTTTGGCTCGTCGTTTCCAGAAGATCGATATCACCGAGCCGACCGTGGATGACACGACTCGTATCCTGATGGGCCTCAAGAGTCGTTATGAGGCTCACCATGGGGTGCGTTATACCGCCAAGGCGATTCGCGCTGCGGCAGAGCTGTCCGCCAAGTACATCAACGATCGTCACTTGCCGGACAAGGCAATCGACGTGATCGATGAGGCGGGGGCTGGCCAGCGGTTGCTGCCGGCGAGCAAGCGCAAGAAAGTGATCAACGTGCAGGAGATTGAAGCAATCGTCGCCAAGATCGCCCGCATTCCGGAAAAATCGGTCTCATCTTCTGATAAAGAGGTACTGAAGAACCTGGAGCGTAACCTCAAGATGGTGGTCTTTGGTCAGGACAAGGCCATCGAGGTGCTGACCGATGCTATTCGCCTCTCTCGCTCAGGTTTGGGTAACGAGCGTCGCCCGGTGGGTTGCTTCCTCTTCGCTGGCCCGACCGGGGTGGGTAAGACCGAAGTTACCCAACAGCTTGGCAAGGCGCTGGGCGTGGAGATGCTGCGCTTTGACATGTCCGAGTATATGGAGCGTCACACCGTCTCACGTCTGATTGGTGCGCCTCCCGGATATGTCGGTTTTGAGCAGGGGGGGCTGCTGACTGATGCGGTGATCAAACATCCTCATTCCGTTGTGCTGCTCGACGAGATTGAGAAAGCGCACCCGGATGTGTTCAACCTGCTGCTGCAGGTGATGGACAACGGTACGTTGACTGACAACAACGGGCGCAAGGCGGATTTCCGTAATGTGATCCTGGTAATGACTACCAACGCCGGTGTACAGGAGACCCAGCGCAAGTCGATTGGTTTCCAGCAGCAGGATCTGAGCCACGATGCCATGGCTGTGATCAACAAGACCTTCAGTCCGGAGTTCCGTAACCGGCTTGATCACACCATCTGGTTCAACCATCTCGACATGACAGTGATCCACCAGGTGGTCGACAAGTTCATCGTTGAGTTGCAGGTGCAGCTGGATGCAAAAGGAGTGTCTTTGGAAGTATCCGAGCGTGCCCGTCACTGGTTGGCCGAGAAGGGGTATGACAGGGCCATGGGGGCCAGACCTATGGGTCGGGTCATTCAGGAGCACCTCAAGAAACCGTTGGCTAACGAGATCCTGTTCGGCTCACTGGTTGATGGGGGAATTGTGAAGGTTGAGCTGGTAAATGACAGCCTCAGCTTTGATTTTCAGGTCAATGTTGAAGCTGTTTCCCACTAAGTAACCATAATTAAAAAACGACAAAAAACCCCAACCGACAGGTTGGGGTTTTTTGCTGAATTCCTGGCTTAGCGAGAGCGGAAAACAATACGTCCCTTGGAGAGATCGTAGGGAGTCAGTGCTACCGTTACTTTGTCTCCAGTCAGGATACGAATGTAGTTTTTGCGCATCTTGCCGGAAATATGAGCGATAACCACGTGACCATTCTCCAGTTCCACACGGAACATGGTATTGGGCAGGGTTTCGAGAATAGTGCCCTGCATCTCAATACTGTCTTCTTTAGCCATTGAATCCTCTTGATAAGCCACAACAAAAAACCGCTGGATCATGCCGGATTTAAGGCTATGTGTAAAGTTTACTCGGGCTTGCCGTCGATATTTTTCCATTCTCCATGAATGAGCACCTCATGAGGGAGGTAATTGCGCTTGTAATTCATCTTGCGGCACGCCTCAACCAGATAGCCGAGATAAAGCCAGCTTCGTCCGGTACGCCTGGCCAGATCAAGCTGACTCAGAATGGCAAAGGTGCCGAGCGAGCGGTCGGCATAATCGGGGTCGAAGAAGGTATACATGGCGCTGAGTGAGTGGGGCAGCAGATCCGTAGTAGCTACGCCAATAAGGCGACCCTCCTTTCTCATTTCCAGATAGAGGGGCGGCATCCAGTCGCAATGGAGAAAACCGCGGTACTGTTTGCGGTTGGGGGGATACATGCTGCCATCCTGATGGCGCTCGCTGATGTAGCGTTCATAAAGCTGGTAATACTCGGGTTTGTCATCGTAGCTCAGGACGATGTCGATATCCCTGTTGAGCTGGCGGATGCGTTTTTGTCCCCGGCTGGGCCTGAAGTGCTCGCTGTGAATGCGCAGGGATTGGCAGGCATGACAGGCGGGGCAGTGGGGACGATAGATGTCGTTGCCACTGCGGCGAAATCCGGCGGTCAGCAGGCGTTCGTAACCGTGGGCGTTGAGCAGGTTGTGATCCATCAGAACCAGCAACTGCTCCTGCTCATGATCCAGATAACTGCAGGGATGCTTGGGGGTTAGCCCAACCTTGAGGATCACTTCTTCGGTCATAAGCGGATCTCTCCCTCTTGCCAGCATGAATCCAATAGCGATTGGCGGCTAAGTTGCGCCAGCTCGGCCAGAAAGCGTGCTCTTGGCCACTCCTCAATGCCCAGTGTGGCCAGAAACGGATTCTGCATCTGGCAGTCGACAAGGGTGCCTCCGTGCCGGGCAAAGTGGCGACAGAGTGCCACCATGGCCAGCTTGGCGCCGTTATCGATATAGCTGAACATGGACTCACCACAGAACAACCGGCCAATCGACAGGCCATAAAGGCCCGCTTGCAGTTTTCCCTCTTGCCAGATCTCGAGTGAATGAGCGTGGCCCAGACGGTGCAGCTGCTGGTAGGCCTCGATCATGGGTTGACTGATCCAGATGCCATCGGCAGTGCGACGAGGCGCGGCGCAGGCATTGATTACCTCATTAAAGGCGCGATTGACGGAAATATCGAATGGGGTTCGGCGGATAATCTTCTGCAAGGTGCGTCCCACATGCAGCTGATCAGGGCGGATCACGCCGCGCGGATCCGGTGACCACCACAGGGTCGGCTGGTGGGGTTCGTTCCACGGGAAGATCCCCTTGTGGTAAGCTGCCAGCAATCTGGCAGGGGAGAGATCCCCGCCGATCGCCAGCAGACCGTTGGGCTCTTCCAGGGCATGCGAGGGGTCGGGAAACCAGCAGAGCTCATCATCCAGTTGAGTGAGATAGCGAGACATAAGGCAACGAGGTTCGTAGATGAAGGCCATTATCCTGATAGTATCCAGCTTGCTCTGCTTTGTCACTGCACCCGCCGGGGCCGAGGTGTACCAGCGCAACACGGCCCGCCCGGTCAATCAGGTGGTGTTTGGCCAGGTCGAAACGGTGCGCAATATTACCCAGCGCCAGATCCTGGAGTCGGAGCGTTCCGGCTGGAAAACTCTGGGCGGGGCAGTACTGGGCGGCTTGCTTGGCAACCAGTTTGGTGGCGGCCATGGCCGTGAAATTGCTACCGCCGTCGGGGCGCTTGCGGGTGCCGCTGCGGCGCAGCAGTATCAGTCAGGCGACACGGTAGTGGAGAACAAACTGGTCGAGTTGCTTATTCGCAACGAGCAGAACGGGCTGGTCAATGTGATCCAGGATTATGATCCCGCCATGGTATTCAGCAGCGGCGATAAAGTACGCATTATCTATTTTGATGATGGCGTGCGAGTCGACAAGACGTTTTAAGCCGGCTGATGTCAAAAGGTGTCGAGAGGGGAGATAACCCGCAGACTTTCCGGTTGGCTGAAAGTCTTGCGGGCGGTAATACACGGGACTGCGCAGGGAATTAGATGGCGCTCTCTTGCGAGACTATCTTGTCACGGCCGGTGTTCTTGGCCTGATACAGGAGCTGATCCGCTTCGCTCAGCGCCTCGTCCATGGATACCCGCCCGACACTGACCACACCATAGCTGGCGCGAACAAAGAGCGGAACATCCGGTGACAAGGGGTGCTGGCGCAGTTGCTGGCGTAACCCTTCCAGCCGTTTGAGCAGCACGGGTACGGTGCAGTGGGGCACCATCAGGGCAAACTCCTCGCCGCCAAAGCGTGCGATCATGGCATCGGGGAAGAACTGGGTCAGCTGGCGGGTCAGATGGCAGAGCAGCTGATCGCCGATGGCATGGCCCCAGTGATCGTTGACCTGCTTGAAGTGATCCACATCGAGCACACAGAGTGAAAGCGTACTCTGCAGCCGCTGCTGCTCCTCGAACCATTTCTGCCCTTCATTGAACCAGTAGCGCCGGTTGTAAAGACCGGTCAGGTAGTCGCGATTGGCCGACTCCTGAATGCTGTTGAACTGCTCGAGCGCCTCCAGATTGTGGCTGACCCGACACTGCAGCTCTTCCGGCTCGAACGGCTGGTTGAGAAAGTCGTTGGCCCCCTGTTTGAGGTAGCGAGCAGAGAGGCCGCGTTTGTCCGAGACCGAGATCCCGATAATCGCCAGCTGCTGCTTGCTGTAACGCTCTCTCAGCATTCGCACCAGACTGATGCCATCGATCTCCGGCATATAGTAGTCGACCAGTGCCAGCCGGATGCCGGGGTATTGCTCCAGCATCGCCATCGCTTCGCGCGCGTGACTCGCCTCGTGCACCTGCAGCAGTTGCTTGCGCAACTGGGCCATGGTGCGGTGGCGGGAAGTGCGCGAATCATCGACGACCAGCACTTCGATGGACTGGTTGAGATAGAGGCGGTGCACCAGGCTGACCGCATATTGCAGCGAGTGGCGCGAATCCTTCATTACATAGTCCAGTACACCAGTTTCCAGCCAGGCGGCACGTTTATCCTCGCTGATATCGGCGGTGAGGATCACCACTGGCAAGCCGCGCTCCAGCAATACGCTGACCGCTTCTCCGCGAGGTGCGTCTGGCAAGGTAAGGTCCACCAGGGCGACCACATACTCCTCTCCCCGACAGTGACGGGCGCCTTCGAGGGTATCAAAGGCATCTATCTCCAGACCGGTCTGCTGGGCAATCGCCTGGGTCAGCATACGGCGGATCGTCAGGCTATCTTCGACAATCAATATCTTCTGTTTCATTAGACTCCTTCAAATAAAAAAGGCATACCGACTGGTATGCCTTATATCACATATGCGCTTATTTATTGCGCATCGAGATAGCGTTCTGCATCGAGGGCAGCCATGCAGCCGGTACCTGCAGAGGTGATGGCCTGACGGTAGTTGTGGTCAGCCACATCGCCAGCAGCAAAGACACCTTCAATGCTGGTCTGGGTGGCAAAACCGTCGAGGCCGCCACGTACTTTCAGATAGCCGTTTTGCATCTCCAGCTGGCCATCGAAGATCTGGGTGTTGGGCTTATGGCCGATGGCAATGAAGACGCCCATCAGCGGCAGCTCGCTGGTGCTGTTGTCCTGGGTGTTGCGCAGGCGCACACCGGTAACCCCCATCTGATCGCCCAGCACTTCATCCAGGGTCTGGTGAGTGTGCAGTACGATGTTGCCGCTCTCGACCTTGTCGTGCAGACGCTTGATCAGGATCTTCTCGGCGCGGAACTCGTCGCGACGGTGAATGAGGTGCACCTTTTTGGCGATGTTGGCCAGATAGAGCGCCTCTTCCACGGCAGTGTTGCCGCCGCCGATCACGGCCACTTCCTGATTGCGGTAGAAGAAACCGTCGCAGGTGGCGCAGGCGGAGACGCCGCGGCCCTTGAAGGCCTCTTCAGAGGGAAGGCCCAGATATTTGGCGGAGGCGCCGGTCGCGATGATCAGGGCATCGCAGGTGTATTCGCCGTTGTCGCCCTTGAGGCGGAACGGGCGCTGGGTCAGTTCGACGCTGTTGATGTGATCAAACAGAATGCGCGTATCGAACTTCTCTGCATGAGTTTTCATGCGCTCCATCAGGGCCGGGCCGGTCAGGCCTTCCGGATCGCCGGGCCAGTTTTCAACCTCGGTGGTGGTGGTCAGCTGGCCACCTTGCTGCATACCGGTAATGAGTAGGGGATTGAGGTTGGCGCGGGCGGCGTAGACGGCAGCGGTGTAACCGGCCGGGCCGGAGCCCAGGATCAGCAATTTGCTGTGAGTGACTTGGCTCATGATGTGATTTCCGAGACGTGATGAGTTTGCGCGATTGTAGGTAATTCGTGATCCGGGGTCAAAGGCCAGTGAGTCGATTGTTTCAATCGCCTTCCCGCATCAACGCACGGTTTTGCCGAGCACTAAAAAAGAGATAAAAAAACCGCCCATCGCGGGCGGATTTTCACTCATCTCCAACTGGCGCAGGCCAGAGCAGATCAGTTCAGCAGGGTCAGGGGATCCGTGTAGGCAAGGCCATGTGCCACGGCCACTTCCTTGCAAGTGAGCTTGCCCTCCATCACGTTGAGCCCGTGCAACAGGTTGGGGTCGCTCAGCAGTGCCTGACGATACCCTTGCTGGGCCAGCTTGATGATAAAGGGGAGGGTTGCATTGTTGAGCGCCACGGTCGAGGTGCGGGCCACCGCCCCTGGCATGTTGGCGACACAGTAGTGCACCACCTCATCGACGATATAGGTCGGATCCTGGTGGGTGGTGGCGTGGGAGGTTTCCACACAGCCGCCCTGATCGATGGCCACATCAACGATGGCAGAACCCGGCTTCATGCGCGCAATGTGGTCACGGCGGACAAGTTTTGGCGCAGTGGCACCCGGTACCAGCACGCCGCCGATGACCAGATCGGCTGCCAGCAGATGGCGCTCCAGCGTCTCGCTGTTGGAGTAGACCACTTTGGCCGCTCCCTGGAACTCGTTATCGAGACGGCGCAGGGTATCGACGTTGTTGTCGAGGATGGTCACATCCGCGCGCAGGCCAATGGCCATGCGGGCCGCATTGGAGCCGACCACGCCGCCACCGATGATCACCACCTTGGCCGGTTCGACACCGGGTACGCCGCCAAGCAGCACTCCGCTACCGCCACGCGATTTTTCCAGCGCCTGGGCACCCGCCTGAATAGACATGCGTCCGGCCACTTCCGACATGGGGGCCAGCAGGGGCAGGCCGCCACGGCCGTCGGTGACGGTTTCATAGGCGATACAGATGGCGCCGCTTTTCAGCAGGGCTTCGGTCTGGGGCAAGTCTGGCGCCAGATGCAGATAGGTGAACAGGGTTTGACCCGGGCGCAGCATGGCACATTCGACAGGCTGAGGTTCCTTGACCTTGACGATCATCTCGGCTTTGGCGAAAACCTCTGCTGCAGAGGCCAAAATTTCGGCTCCAACAGCGATATAATCTGCATCGCTGAAGCCAATGCCGTTTCCAGCACCGCTTTGGACGAAAACAGTATGGTTTCGTGCTGTCAGTTCACGTACACTGGCCGGAACCATGCCTACGCGGTATTCATGGTTTTTTATCTCTTTAGGTACACCGATAATCATGCTATCCCTCGTCTATAGATTGGTGTTTCATGTTGCCAAAATGTTAACCAACATTTGCGCCTAGTATATTCAGGTATTGACAGGATTTGTGACCATAATTATAAAATGACTGGTGATTCTTACCAAAAAATAGCCAAAGGATGGAATAAAATGATGGAAGCTAAGAGTCGGCTAAAGGATTTGGACAGGATTGACCGCAACATTCTTAATGAACTGCAAAAGGATGGCAGGATTTCGAATGTTGAGTTGTCCAAGCGAGTTGGCCTGAGTCCTACACCGTGTCTGGAACGGGTTCGTCGCCTCGAGCGACAAGGTTATATCGAAGGATATGCCGCTATTCTGAACCCTCATTATCTGGACGCATCTCTGCTGGTGTTTGTAGAGATAACCCTCAATCGCGGGGCGCCTGATGTGTTTGAACAGTTCAACAAGGCTGTTCAGGTGCTCGAAGAGATCCAGGAGTGTCATCTGGTTTCCGGTGACTTCGACTACCTGCTCAAGACCCGAGTCAGCGACATGTCGGCTTACCGCCGTCTGTTGGGGGAAACCCTGCTGCGTCTGCCCGGTGTCAATGACACCCGCACCTATGTGGTGATGGAAGAGGTCAAGCAGAGCAGTCGTCTGGTGATCAGCACCCGATAAAGCAGGTTATGCCGTGGTATCTTTTCCATATGAGACACCATGACAGTCAGAAACGAGCGGCCGGTCCGCTCGTTTCTTCTTGTAAAGATAATTGCAAATATGGCCCCGTCCCATCAGGCTCTGGCTGACAATCGATGGGCTTTTCGGGGATACTAGGCCCCCTTATTTCCTGCATTACATGTTTTCAGAAAGGAGCCGGAGTTTGGCCGATAAAAAGCTGTTTACTCCTTTATCAGGTACACAACGGATCTTCGAAGCCGTCTTGATCGCCATCACCCTGATGGCTGCTTATCTTCTGCTTGCCCTGTTGTCCTATCATCCCGCTGATCCCGGCTGGTCCCAGACCTCCTGGCAAGGGGAGGTGAAGAACCTCGCCGGTAGTGCCGGTGCCTGGCTCGCCGATATCACCATGTTTACCTTTGGTGCCTTCTCCTATCTGGTGCCGCCGCTGGTGGTGCTGCTGGGCTGGAGTCTGTTCTGGCGCCCGAGCCGTCTGCTCGATGTGGATTACCTCACCCTGGGGGTGCGGATCATCGGCTTTATCCTGACCGTGCTCGGCATGTCGGCCATTGCCAGCATGAACTTCAACGATATGCAAAACTTCTCCGCCGGTGGTCTGGTGGGGGATGTGATCGCTTCTGCCGTGGTGCCGCTGTTTGGCGGCGTCGGGGCCAACCTGATGCTGCTCTGCTTCGTGGCAACCGGCATAACCCTGTTTACCGGCTGGTCCTGGCTCACCATCGTCGAGCAGATCGGCGCGGCCTGTACCGGTTCGGTCAGCGCTGTTTACCACTTCCCGACCACCCTCGGTCGCTGGCTGACCGGTGGCTGGCGTCAACCCCGCAACGAGGGGCCGGATCCCTTGCTGGAAGGCGGGGTAGGGGCCATCGCGTTTGATGACGAGGAAGATGAGCCGCACACCAGCTGGACTCGCAAGCCCAAGGCCAAGAACCAGAAGGCTGCCGCCGAAGAGTGGCTGCCCGAACTCGACGACGATACCTTCGAGTTCGATCCTCAGTTTGATGATGAAGAGGACGAGCCGGCTCCGGCTGCCAAGCCCAAACGTGCGGTGGCGGCCGCCAATGGTCGCCGTCAGCCGGTACTGGCTGTGGCCGATGACGATGATGAGGACGATTTGGATCTGCCCTGGGCCGAAGGGGACGACGAGGTTGCCGCGCCGGTAGCCGTCGCACCAACCAAGCCCAAGCGTCGTCCGCAATCTACAATGCCGCCGTTGCCGAGTATCGAGCTGCTCGACCGTCCACCCGCCAAGACCCAGATGATGAGCAAGGATGAGCTGGATCGCATGGGCCGTCTGGTGGAGGCCAAGCTTGCCGACTACAACGTGCAGGCCAAGGTGGTCGGTGTCTATCCGGGCCCGGTCATTACCCGTTTCGAGCTGGATCTGGCGCCGGGCATGAAGGCGAGCAAGATCACCAACCTCTCGCGCGATCTGGCCCGCTCCTTGTCTGCCAGCAGCGTGCGGGTGGTTGAGGTGATCCCGGGCAAAACCTATGTCGGTATCGAGCTGCCCAACCGGGTACGTCAGACCGTTTACCTGCGCGAAACCCTCGACTGCGATGCTTTCCGCGATAGCCGCAACCCGCTCACCATGGGCCTGGGTCAGGACATCGCCGGCGAGCCGGTGGTGGTGAACCTGGCCAAGATGCCGCACCTGCTGGTGGCCGGTACCACAGGTTCCGGTAAGTCGGTGGGGGTCAACACCATGATCATCTCGATGCTCTACAAGTCATCCCCCGATGATCTGCGCTTTATCATGATCGATCCCAAGATGCTGGAACTCTCGGTCTACGAAGGGATCCCGCATCTGCTGACCGAGGTGGTGACCGACATGAAGGATGCCGCCAACGCCCTGCGCTGGTGTGTGGGCGAGATGGAACGCCGTTACAAGCTGATGTCGGCGGTCGGGGTGCGTAACCTCAAGGGCTACAACGACAAGGTGCTGGCCGCCATCGAGGAGGGGGAACCCCTGCTGGATCCGTTGTGGCGCCCGGGTGACTCCATGGATCAGATGCCGCCGGAGCTGGAGAAGCTGCCCCACATCGTGGTGGTGGTGGACGAATTTGCCGACATGATGATGATCGTCGGCAAGAAGGTGGAAGAGCTGATCGCCCGTATCGCCCAGAAGGCGCGGGCCGCCGGTATTCACCTTATTCTGGCGACCCAGCGTCCGTCGGTGGATGTCATTACCGGTCTTATCAAGGCCAACATCCCGACCCGGATTTCGTTCCAGGTGTCGAGCAAGATCGACTCCCGTACCATCATCGATCAGGGCGGCGCCGAATCTCTGCTCGGTATGGGCGACATGCTCTACATGCCGGCTGGGACCTCCAACCCGACCCGGGTACACGGTGCATTCGTCGATGATCATGAAGTGCACAAGGTAGTGGCAGACTGGAAACTGCGCGGCGAGCCGAACTACATCGAAGAGATCCTCTCCGGTGAGTCGGGTGGCGAAGGTGGCAGCGGCGAATATGGCGGTGGTGGCGATGAAGAGCTCGACCCCCTGTTCGACGAAGCTGTCGCTTTTGTGGTGGAGTCCCGCCGTGGCTCGACCTCCAGCGTTCAGCGCAAGTTCAAGATTGGTTACAACCGGGCAGCCCGTCTCATCGAGCAGATGGAAAATCAGGGCATTGTGAGCGCTCCGGGTGGCAACGGTCAGCGCGATGTGCTGGCTCCGCCGCCGGTGCGGGACTAAGGCCCACCCTTTTACTGTTATCTTGGCCATGCCCCTCACGGGCGTGGCCTTTTATCGAGATGGTCGTTATGAAAAGCATGATGAAAAAACAGCTGTTGATCGGATCCATGTTGCTGGTTGCCAGCAGCCAGGTGTGGGCCGACGCGGCCAGCGATCTCAAGCAGAAGCTGGCCAGTGTCAGCCTCTTCTCCGCCAAGTTCTCCCAGACTGTCTACGACAGCAAGGGCAAGGAGCTGCAGCGCGCCAGCGGCGATCTGGTGGTGCAGCGCCCCAACCATTTCAACTGGCATACCACGGCGCCTGACGAGAGCCTGATCGTGGCCGATGGCAAGGATGTCTGGGTATATGACCCCTTCGTTGAGCAGGTGACCGCCCTTAAATTGAAGGATGCGGTGCTCAATACTCCCTTCGTGCTCATCACCGGCAATGACGACAAGCTGTGGAAGAACTACGACGTAACCCAGCAGGGGGATGTCTACACAGTCACCAGCCGTGACCCGAGCGAGCTTATCGCCTCCTTCCGTGTCACCTTCGATCGCGACAACAACATCAGCCGCTTCGATGTGAAAGAGGCGCAGGGGCAGTGGACAGAATTTACCCTCAATAACTTCAACCGCAAGCCGGTGCTCAAGGGTAACGAATTTGTCTTCAAGATCCCGAAGGGGGTCGAGCTGGATGATCAGCGCTGATGAGCAATCTCTCGCTGGATTTCTCGTCGGACTTTCGTCCGCTGGCGGCCCGGATGCGGCCGCAAAACCTCGACCAGTACATAGGTCAGCAGCATATCCTGGGGCCTGACAAGCCCCTGCGTAAAGCGATCCTGGCCGGTCACTGCCACTCGATGATCCTGTGGGGACCACCGGGTACCGGCAAGACTACTTTGGCGGAGCTGATGGCTCACTACTGTCAGGCGGAAGTGGAGCGACTCTCGGCGGTCACCTCCGGCATCAAGGAGATCCGCGCCGCCATCGACAAGGCCAAAGAGAACAGCTGGCGCGGAGTGCGCACCATCCTCTTCGTGGACGAGGTGCACCGCTTCAACAAAAGCCAGCAGGATGTCTTTCTGCCCCACATCGAAGATGGCACCATCACCTTCATCGGCGCCACCACCGAGAACCCTTCGTTCGAACTCAACAACGCGCTGCTCTCCCGGGCCCGGGTCTATCTGCTCAAGCGACTGGAGGAGGAGGATATCCTCGCCATGATCGATCAGGCGATGCAGGATCCCCGTGGTCTCAATGATCCAGCTCTTGCCTTTGCCCCCGGTGTCAAGGAGGCACTGGCCAAGGCGGTGGATGGCGACGGGCGCAAATCCCTCAACTATCTGGAGCTGCTGGCTGATATGGCCGAGCTCGATGGCAGCGGCCACAAGCTTATCGACAGCGCGCTGCTCGCTGCTGTGGCGGGGGAGCATGTGGCCCGTTTCGACAAGGGGGGGGATCACTTCTACGACCTCATCTCGGCGGTGCACAAATCCATTCGCGGCTCGGCGCCGGATGCGGCGCTTTACTGGTATGCCCGTATGGTGAGTGCCGGCTGCGATCCGCTCTATATTGCCCGCCGCTTGCTGGCCATTGCCTCGGAAGATGTGGGCAATGCCGATCCCCGAGCCATGCAGGTGGCGCTATCTGCTTGGGATTGTTTCCACCGTATCGGACCGGCGGAAGGGGAGCGGGCTATCGCCCAGGCGATCGTCTATCTCGCCTGTGCGCCCAAGAGCAATGCGGTCTATACCGCCTGGAAGGCAGCGCTCAATGATGCCAAAAACCTGCCCGACTTCGAGGTTCCGGTGCACCTGCGCAATGCACCGACCAGGCTGATGAGCGATCTGGGCTATGGCGCCGAGTATCGTTACGCCCACGACGAACCGGGCGCTTACGCCGCAGGCGAGGAGTATTTCCCGCCCGAGCTTGCCGGCAAGCAGTACTATCAGCCGACCGATCGTGGTCTTGAAAAACAGATCGGCCAGAAGCTCGATTATCTGCACGAGCTGGATCGACAGAGCCCGCAAAAACGGGGCCGATAGCTACGCATTTTGGTCAGCAGAATGAAAATTGGTCAGACACCGGAATAATTGGGGTGTTTGACCCCACAAGTTGGCAAAAACGAGCCAAATAGTCCCTGTTCGGGCAGGGGGGCGGTCTGCTACACTGCCCCTCTGACCCCGTTGGTTTCGGCCTGATACCATCTTCTTGATTTCGAAGGCCTGACTCTCAAAACGACGGGGGCGCCAACCGATGTTAACTTCCGGATCTGTTTTCCCGCCCGTCATGATGACTCAGGCCCAGATCCCTTTTACAAAAAGTAGGTAACCCATGCTGGATCCCAAATATCTGCGCAGCGACATCGACGAAGCTGCCGCTCGTCTGGCGACACGTGGCTACGCTCTTGACGTAGCGGCTGTCAATGCTCTGGAAGAGAAGCGCAAGGATCTGCAGTCCCGTACTCAGGAGCTGCAGGCCGAGCGCAACGCCCGCTCCAAGTCCATCGGTGAGGCTGCCCGTCGCGGTGAAGATGTTGCTCCGCTCAAGGCTGAAGTGACCAAGATCAACGACGAGCTGGAGACCAGCAAGGTTGAGCTGGATGCTTTGCTGGCCGAGCTGAAAACCATTGCCGACGCCATCCCCAACCTGCCGAGCGAAACCACCCCGGTTGGTCGTGACGAAAACGACAACGTGGAAGTGCGCCGCTGGGGTACCCCGCGTCACTTCGACTTCCCGGTTCGCGATCACATCGATCTGGGTGAAGCGGCCAAGGGCGTAGATTTCAAAAACGGCGTCAAGCTCTCCGGTTCCCGTTTCGTGGTGATGAAGGGCCAGATTGCCCGTCTGCACCGCGCCCTGGCCCAGTTCATGCTGGATCTGCACACCTTGCAGCACGGTTACACCGAGTGCTACGTGCCTTATCTGGTCAACCCGGACAGCCTGTACGGTACCGGCCAGCTGCCGAAGTTCTCCCAGGATCTGTTCAATACCGGTATTGACGGCGAAGGGGAGGAAGAGGGCAAGGTGCGCAAGTTCTCCCTGATCCCGACTTCCGAAGTGCCGCTCACCAACATGGCGCGCGACGAAATCTTCGAAGAGCAGGAGCTGCCGATCAAGATGACCGCTCACAGCCCGTGCTTCCGTTCCGAAGCTGGCTCTTACGGTCGTGATACTCGTGGCCTCATCCGTATGCACCAGTTCGACAAGGTCGAAATGGTACAGCTGGTTCACCCGGAGAAATCCTGGGAAGCGCTGGAAGAGATGGTGGGTCACGCCGAGAAGGTGCTGCAACTGCTGGAGCTGCCGTATCGCGTGATGGCGCTCTCTACCGGTGACATGGGCTTCTGCGCTGCCAAGACCTACGATCTGGAAGTGTGGCTGCCGGCCCAGAACACCTACCGCGAGATCTCCTCTGTCTCCAACTGCACCGACTTCCAGGCGCGCCGCATGCAGGCTCGCGTGCGTGTCGATGGCAAGCCGCAGCTCATTCACACCCTGAATGGCTCCGGTCTGGCTGTAGGCCGTACTCTGGTCGCGGTGATCGAGAACTACCAGCAGGCAGATGGCCGTATCGCCATCCCGGCTGCGCTGCAATCCTACATGGGCGGCCTGACCCACATCGGGTAAGCGCCCGTTGCAGACGACAACGCCATGGCCATGCCATGGCGTTGTGCATTCTGGCGCCGGTCAACCGTTTTTATCGTGAATAAATCTGCGTTTCCAGCGCCTCTTTGAACATGTAACACAATTTTATCAAGCATTGCGCAATCGTTTTTGTTAGACTGCGCCGCAATTTCGCAGGACATCTTTTTCTATGGTCTGGATTGATTACGCCATCATCGGCATCGTCGGTTTTTCTGCACTCATCAGCCTGGTGCGCGGCTTCGTCAAAGAGGCCATGTCTCTCGTCACCTGGTTCGTTGCCTTCTTTATTGCCAGCCACTTCTATCCTGATCTCGCCGCCTATTTTACCTCTTTCTCCGATGCGCTGGTGCGCAACGGTCTAGCCATCGCGGCCCTGTTCGTGGCAACCCTGATCCTGGGCAGCGTGGTGAACTATGTGGTGGGTCTGCTGGTGGACAAGACGGGGCTCTCCGGTACCGATCGGGTGCTCGGGGTCTGCTTCGGCGCAATTCGCGGGGTACTGATCGTCAGTGCCCTGCTTTTTTTCATGGATACCTTCACCAGCCTCTCCCAGAGCGATTGGTGGGTGAAGTCCAAGCTGGTGCCGGAGTTCAAGCCGGTGATCCAGTGGTTTTTCGGGTTCATGCTGAACTCTTCGAGTTTTCTTAAACAGGTATAGCGACTTCGAGGTAGCAAATACATGTGTGGTATTGTCGGTATAGTAGGCACCACTCCCGTCAATCAGGCCCTCTACGACGCCTTGACGGTGTTGCAGCACAGGGGACAGGATGCCGCCGGGATTGTGACCATTGACAGTGGGAACTTCCGGCAACGCAAGGCCAATGGCCTGGTCAAGGACGTGTTTGAAGTGCGCCACATGCAGCGCCTGCAAGGGAACATCGGCATCGGTCATGTCAGATATCCCACCGCAGGCAGCTCCAGTGCCGCAGAAGCCCAACCTTTTTATGTCAACTCTCCTTACGGGATCGTGCTTGCCCACAACGGCAACCTGACCAACGCGAAGGAGCTCAAGGAGCAGCAGTTCCGTGTCGCGCGCCGTCACATCAACACCACTTCGGATTCCGAAGTGCTGTTGAACGTGCTGGCTCACGAGCTGGACCGTTGTGACAAGATGGCGCTGGCGCCTGCGGACATCTTCGCTGCAGTGCGCAAGACCCATCAGCAGATCCGCGGTGCCTATGCCGTGGTGGCGCTGGTCATTGGCCACGGCCTCATAGGGTTCCGTGATCCCAATGGGATTCGCCCGCTGGTCCTCGGCCGTCGTCAGGATGAGCAGGGGCAGGTGGAATACATGCTCGCCTCCGAGAGCGTGGCGCTAGATGCCATCGGTTTCGAGACGGTGCGTGACATCGCGCCGGGTGAGGCCATCTATATCACCGAGCAGGGCCAGCTCTTCTCCGAGCAGTGCGCGGAGAACCCGCAGATGAGCTCGTGCATCTTCGAATATGTCTATTTTGCCCGTCCCGATTCGTGCATCGACAAGGTGTCGGTCTACGCCGCCCGTCTCAATATGGGTCGCAAGCTGGGTCAGAAGATTGCCCGCGAGTGGGAAGATCTTGATGTGGACGTGGTCATCCCCATCCCCGAGACCTCTTGCGACGTGGCGCTGGAGATTGCCCATACCCTCGACCTGCCGTACCGTCAGGGCTTCGTGAAAAACCGCTATATCGGCCGCACCTTCATCATGCCGGGCCAGACCCAGCGCAAGAAGTCGGTTCGCCGCAAGCTCAATGCCATCAGCTCCGAGTTCAAGGGCAAGAAGGTGTTGCTGGTGGACGATTCCATCGTGCGCGGTACCACCTCGGAGCAGATTATCCAGATGGCCCGTGAAGCAGGGGCTGCCAAGGTTTACTTCGCTTCGGCTGCGCCGGAAATCCGCTTCCCCAATGTCTACGGCATCGATATGCCCACCGCCAACGAGCTCATCGCCCATGGTCGCGAAGTAGAAGAGGTGTGCAAGCTTATTGGCGCTGATGGCCTCATCTTCCAGGATCTGGAAGATCTGGAAGCGGCGGTGCGGGAGATCAACCCCGAGCTGCGCCACTTCGAGACCTCGGTCTTCAACGGCCACTATGTCACTTCCGATGTGGATCAATCCTACCTCGACCACCTCAATGCCCTGCGCAGCGACGACAGCAAGGCTGTGCGCGAGTGGCAGGAAGGCACCAGCAATCTGGAAATTTTTAACGAAGGCAGTTAAACGTTTTCTTTTGGTCTGGTTTGCATAACGCAATGGGAGCCTTGGCTCCCATTGTTGTTTTTGCTGGGAGGTGACGAAAGGGGAGAGATGGCATCTGTTTGAAAAAACAGCGCTTATCTTGCCAGATATGGGCATGCAACGGCTGATCCGCTAGCATAGGGCCACTTTTCTCATACGCCTTTAACGAGAGTTCAGATGGATGATCTGCTAGCCCCCGTGCGCCAGTTCTTGCAGTGTGAAACCCCTGACGAGTGGGTGGAGATGGCGCGGGATCCGGCCCGTTTGCCAACCCTGCTTATCGATCACGCCAACTGTGAAACCAAGGCTGCACTCACCGCCCACAGTCTGGTGCGCCGCTACTGCCTGCCCAAGGGAAAGCGTCATCTGCTGCCCAAACTGGAGTTTTATCGCGAGCTGGACGCCATTCCGGAGAAGGCCGAGATCCTGGGCAAGCGCACCATGGGCGAGTCTGATCGCTCGGTCTTTGCCGAACTGGAGCGCAATCCGCTGCTGTTTCCCATGGTGCGGCTCATTCAGGAGGAGTTGCACCACTTCGAGCAGGTGCTGGAGATCATGCAGGCCCGCGGCATCGAATATGGTCCGGTCACCGCTTCTCGCTATGCCCGGCAACTGATGCTGCATGTGCGCACCCATGAGCCCGCCACCATAGTCGACAAGATGATCATCGGTGCCTATATCGAGGCGCGCTCCTGCGAGCGTTTTGCCAAGCTTGCCCCCCATCTGGATGAGGAGCTGGGCCGCTTCTACGTCTCCCTGCTGCGCTCCGAGGCACGCCACTATCAGGATTACCTCGCGCTGGCCGCGCAGTATGCGGGGGAGGACATCAGCGAACGGGTCGCCTACTTTGGCAAGCTGGAAGCCGAGCTTATCTCGTCGCCAGATCCCCAGTTCCGGTTTCATAGCGGCCTCCCTGTCACATCTGACAGTTGTTGACGTACACGGGGCCAACTACTATTGCCCTGTTCCTACTACGAGCGACAAGTAGTTACTTTTGAGCGCAATTCCCGGCCTTGAGCCGGGATTTTTTTTATCCTCGTCATCAACTCACTGTCAGCACCTCTGTTGAATTTTCACTCACTTTTCCCTTGCACCCGCCAATTTGTGTGGCGCCGTGTCACCGTTTTTTATGGCGATAAAGTGGCCATTCAGGCGGCACGAGCTTGTAGAAACGGGCGAAACCGTGTACTTTTTTGCCTTCGCAAGATTTGAATAACCAATCAATAGGAGCGTGTATGCGCATTGTTCTGTTGGGGGCTCCGGGCGCCGGCAAAGGTACCCAGGCTCAGTTCATCATGGAAAAACACGGTATTCCCCAGATCTCCACCGGCGACATGCTGCGTGCGGCGATCAAAGCGGGCACCGAGCTCGGTCTGAAGGCCAAAGCCGTGATGGACGCAGGTCAGCTGGTCTCTGACGACATCATCATCGGTCTGGTCAAGGAGCGCATTGCTCAGCCGGATTGTGCCAAAGGCTTCCTGTTGGACGGTTTCCCGCGCACTATTCCTCAGGCGCAAGCCATGAAGGATGCCGGCGTCAACGTTGATTTCGTGCTGGAGTTCGATGTGCCGGACGAAGAGATCGTCAAGCGCATGAGCGGCCGTCGCGTTCACTCCGGCTCTGGCCGTACCTACCACGTGGTGTTCAACCCGCCGAAAGTGGAAGGTAAAGATGACGTGACTGGCGAAGATCTGGTGATCCGTGCCGACGATGAAGAGACCACAGTGCGCAAGCGTCTGGATGTATACCATCAGCAGACTGCTCCGCTCATCGGCTTCTATGGCAAAGAGGCGGAAGCGGGCAATACCCGTTACGTCAAGATCGATGGCACCCAGCCGGTTGATCTGGTCAGCAAGCAGCTTGCCGCCATTCTGGGCTGAGCGTTACTGCCGGCACAGTCCCCTGGGCCATCAGGCAAATGATAAAAAGGGCCCAGCGGGCCCTTTTTTGCATCATGACAGATAGACAGGAAGCCAATGTGACCACGAAAACCGGAATCTTGCTGGTCAATCTGGGTACCCCAGCCGCCCCCACCACCGCAGCCGTCAAAGCGTTTCTCAGCCAGTTTCTGCACGATCCCCGGGTCGTCGATCTGCCACGCTACCTCTGGTGCCCGTTGCTCCACTTCATCATTCTGCCAACCCGCTCTCCCAAGGTGGCCAAGCTCTATCAGCAGGTGTGGACCGAGCAGGGTTCGCCACTGATGGTGATCAGCAAACAGCAGCGGGCAGCGCTGGAGCAGGAGCTCAAGCGTGAAGGGGTCGATGTACCGGTCGAGCTCGCCATGACCTATGGTTCCCCTTCGCTGGAGGAGGGGTGGCAGGCACTCAAGGCCAAGGGGGTCAACCGGGTGATCCTGTTGCCGCTCTATCCGCAATATTCGGTCAGTACCACGGCATCCGTGTTCGATGCCTGGGGCCGGGCGATGAAGCATGAGCGCAACCTGCCTGTGGTGCGGCTCATTCGCGATTACCATGCCCACCCCGAATACATTCAGGCGCTGGCGATGAGCGTGCGTCGCCACTGGGAGCAGCATGGCAGGGGCGAACATTTGCTGATGTCGTTTCACGGTATTCCCGAGCGCTATGAGAACGAAGGGGATCCCTATGGCCACCAGTGTCGCCATACTGCCACGCTGCTGGCCGAGGCGCTCGGGCTGGAGGCAGGGCAGTGGACGGCCAGCTTCCAGTCGCGCTTTGGCAAGGAGGAGTGGCTGAAGCCCTACACCGACGTGACCATTGCGGGCCTGCCGGCTACCGGGATTAAGCGGCTCGATGTGATTTGCCCCGCCTTTGCCGCCGACTGCCTTGAAACCCTTGAGGAAATTCAGGTACAGAACCGGGAGATCTTCATGGAGGCCGGTGGCGAGCGGTTTGAATATATTCCGGCCCTCAACAGCGATCAGGCCCACATCAGGATGATGGTCTCGCTCATTTGCCGCGAATTGGCATGAGTGGCCGGCAGCCAGTCAAACAAGGAGTCGTCTTATGGTGCATATCACGCTGATTTACGCAGGCCTGCTGGGGCTGCTGTTTTTGGGGCTCTCCTTCTGGGTGGTCAGACGCCGTGCCCAGTTCGGGGTGATGATAGGGCAGGGGGAAGCCCCTGAGCTGCTGGCGGCGATCCGGGCTCACGGCAACTTTGCCGAGTATGTACCGCTGACCCTGTTGCTGATGGCCCTGAGTGAAATGGCCGGTGCCAGCGCACTCTTGCTGCATGCCGGCGGCATCATGCTGCTGGCCGGTCGCGTACTGCATGCCATTGGCATCCAGATCCCGCGAGCACCCAATGTGCCCCGTTTTGTTGGCACCTTGCTGTTCTGGCTATCCCTCGCGCTGTTCTCCGGGTTGACCCTTTTTCACGGCTTGCTCAACGGGTGAATCATCCCTCTGAATCGAGTGTCAAAAACCACCCGCTTTCGGGTGGTTTTTTTGTGGTTAAAGGGCAAACGTTTTTCCTCGCAACCCTTGTCTATACTGACTCCATTATTTAAACAGAGCGACTTTTCGGTGCGACAGATTGTGTTAAAATCCCGCCCCTCTTTCCCCCAGAGCACAAGAACATTGCCATGAAATTTCCCGGTCAGCGCAAGTCCAAACACTACTTTCCTGTGGATCGTCGTGATCCCCTCATCTCCCAGAGTGCGGTGCTTTCGGAGCGGGGCAAGGCCTATGTGGTCGGGATTGACCAGACGCTGGTCGACATCGAAGCCCATGTCGATCTGGCGTTTCTCGAGCGTTATGGCTTGAGCCGTGGCCACTCCATGCTCATCTCCGATGAAGTGGCCGAGCAGATCTACGACGAGCTCAAGAGCAACAACATGGTAGTGAGCGAATTTGCCGGTGGCACCATCGGCAACACCATGCACAACTACTCGGTGCTGGCTGATTCCCACTCCATCCTGCTTGGCGTCATGAGTCAGGATATCCGCATCGGCAGCTACGCCTATCGTTACCTCTGCAATACCTCCTCTCGCGTCAACCTCGACTACCTGCAGCCGGTAGACGGCCCGGTCGGTCGCTGCTTTACCTTCATCACCGAAGGGGGCGAGCGCAGTTTTGGCATCAACGCCGGCAAGATGGATCATCTGGATGTAGAGCACATCCCTGAAGAGATCATCAAGGAGTCCTCCGCTCTGGTCATCACCGCCTATCTGGTGCGCGGTGAAGATGGCACCCCCATGAAAGATGCCGCCATGGCCGCGGTGCGTTATGCCCGCGAGGCCGGTGTGCCGGTGGTGCTGACCCTGGGTACCCGTTTCGTCATCGAGTCCGATCCCCAGTGGTGGCGTGACTTCATCAGCGAAAACGTCACCGTGCTCGCCATGAACGAGGAAGAGGGCGAGGCCCTGACCGGTTTCTCCGATCCGCTGGCCGCAGCCGACAAGGCGCTCGACTGGGCTGACATGGTGCTTTGTACCGCCGGTCCGGTGGGGCTTTATATGGCGGCCTACACCGAAGATGACTTCAAGCGCGAGACCACCTTGCCGCTGCTGCCCGGGGTTATCCCCGAGTTCAACATGTACGAGTTCAGCCGGCCCATGGCGCGGGCCAAGTGCCGCAAGCCGGTGCGGATCTACTCCCATATCTCTCCCTACATGGGCGGACCGGAGAAGATCAAGAACACCAACGGGGCAGGGGATGGCGCGCTTTCCGCCGTGCTGCACGACATGGTGGCCAACTCCTATCACCGGATGAATGTACCCAACTCTGCCAAGCACATCTCCGAGTTCCTGACCTATTCTTCGCTCTCCCAGGTGTGCAAGTACGCCAACCGGGTGAGTTACGAGGTGCTGGCCCAGAGCAGCCCACGTCTCTCTCGCGGTCTGCCGGAGAAAGAGGACAGTCTGGAAGAGGTTTACTGGGAGCGTTGATCCCGAATTGTTGCAAAACACCGCCATTGGCAGACGTTTTGACGTGAAAAGGGGCCTTTAGGCCCCTTTTTTCCATCAATAACCCCAATATGCTTGAGTCCATGTCGCTTTTGCGACACCATTTGGCCACCGCATTGCCGGCCGGCAATGCCGCCGCACCTGAGAAAATGAGAGAGCCCCATGAGCATGCTTACCGAGAACCTTGACGCCAATTTCCAACTTTTTATCGAACAAGTCCGCGAGTCGGGTCAGGTGTGGGGCCTGCGCTATGGTGAGGACTGGGTGGTCTGCCGCTCTGCCGAGTTTGAAGATGCCGACGTCATGCCGCTCTGGTCTGCCGAAGAAGATGCCCGTCTGCACTGCGTGGACGAGTGGGCCGATTACGAGCCGGAAGTGATCGATCTGGAAGAGTTTCTCGATATCTGGATCAACGATCTGGATGAAGACGATGTGCTGGTCGGCCCGAACTGGAACGCCGATCTGGAAGGTCAGGAGCTTGAACCCATTGAGCTGGCCAAAGCGCTGGTTGAACTGGACGCCTGAAAGCGCCTCCATTGATGGTCTGAACGTACAGAGCATCAAGATAGAGACTGGTATCCTCACGGATGCCGGTCTTTTTTTATGGTCGAATGGCCACGTTGATGAGTTAAATGCCAATTTGCCTTTGCACCTCGTCGGGGGATGGTCCATCATCAACCTTTTGCCATGGGGGGCGCCATGTTTCTATTCGATGTCGCAGGTGCGACGGGGGGACGGGCCAGCATCCGCATTCAGGCGCTGGACTGGGCACAATCCGGGCCGGTCATTTTCCAGTGTGACGATGATGCACTGGCGGTCGTGCTGCTGAGCGGCTGTCGCTGCGACTCGGTCGGTTTCTTCAATTTGCTGGCTGGCTGCAAACCGCTCTATGTCGAGCAGTGGCTTGCCTATCTGCAAGAGAGTGGCCGTATCGGCAAGTGGAGTTTCCAGACCGAAAGCCCGGCCGACAGCCACTATCTGGCAAGAGCCGGTCTGGATAATGAGGAGTTGAATACCCTGCTGGCACAGGTTTATCAGGTGGCGGGGTTCAATCGCCTGCAGATCAACCGCTACCTCAAGAACCGCCACAACCCCACAACCTTGGCTACCCGTTACGATCAGAAAGAGCTGGAGCGTTATCGCCAGCTCAACGAGATCATTCTGACTCTGTTGAAGTTGAAACATCCTCAGTAAAGAGACCAAGCTGGCTGATATCCGGTCGCAAAGGTTGCGGCCGGGCGATCAGGTAGCCTTGCAGTCCATCCACATACATTCCCTGCAGCAGCTGCTTTTGTCCCAGCTGCTCCACCCCCTCGGCAATCACCTGGCACCCCATCCGGTGCGATACATCGACAATCATCCGCACAAATTGCTGATTGGTCTGATCCTGCTCCAGTCCGGTGATGAGTGCGGGATCGAGCTTGATGTAGTCAGGTTTCAGCTCGCGAAACAGGGTGAATGAGCCAATCCCCTTGCCGAAGCTGGCGATGGCCGAGCGGCTGCCATTGCGTCTGAGCAGTTCAAATACCCGCTTGGCACCAGTCAGGTTGCGTTCCAGATGCTCTTCATCCAGTTCGAACACCAGATTGGCGCTGGTGTTGGGATCCTTGAGCAGCTGCCTGTCCAGCCAGATCAAAAAGGCACTGTTTTGCAACAGGTTGGATGAGAGATTGATCCCCCAGCGACTCTGGTTGGAGCCAAATGCCCGGTACTGGCGCATGATGTGGGTGATGACCAGCTGCTCCAGTCGCATCACCAGGTCCAGCCGCTGTGCCATGGCAAAGAGGGTATCGGTGGGCAGCGCGGTGCCATCGCTGCCGGTAAAGCGGGTATATATCTCGTTGTAGGCCAGCATGCTGCGATGCAGCGGCTGGATCGGCTGATAGGTAAAGCTGAGTCGCTCCTGTGCCAGTACCTCGGTTAGTACGTCACGCCAGTGTTGCTGGCCCTGCATATCGGAGACATTGTCATCCTGCTGAATGGCCCAGCCATTGATGGTTTCGGTCTGGGCACGGGCCAGTGCCAGATCGGCCCGGGCCAGCACGGCCTCGATTTTCTGGCCGCTGCTGAGCTTGGTCAGTCCGGAGTAGCCTGTGCTCTCCAGCTCGTGTTGCTCCTGATAGTGATCGAAGGCGACTTTCAGATCCTGCCCCAGCAGGTGAGGGGGGATATTGGCAGCCGGTTGCACCAGCACCGCGAAGTCAGCCCCCGAAATGCGATAGACCTGATTGCCGGGAAACCGGCTGACCACCCGCTTGATGAGCGCAGCCATGTCCTTGATATAGGCATCCCCCGATTGAAAACCACGCTGGGCGTTGATCTTGCCAAGCTCGGTGGCGCGCACCAGCACCAGCGTCGCGGTCTGGGTATCCTGATCCCGCTGCAACAGCTCAGTCATGTCGCGGCGAAAGGCGTAGCGATTGAGCAGCTGGCTCAGCTCGTCGGTGGTGGCCAGATTGCTCAGCTCGGTGAGTTGGCGATGGACGTGCTGTTCGGCGCTTTCAAACTGCTCCAGCAGCTGTTGCAGCGCTTCTTGCGACCGGGGCTCTGCCAGTAGCTCCGGATCCCGGCTGCGCAGTGCTTTTATCCAGACCTGTTCCTGATGTTGCTGAATGCCGCTCAGGGTGCGCAGAGCCAGCATCAGCAGTAGGGCCATGCCGATCAGCGTGGTGCCCAGAATCAGAACGAGCGTCAGCGGAGTGCTCTGCATAGCCAGCCAAACCCCTTGCAGAAGCAATAGAGGTATGGCCACTATGAAGGCGAGCAAAACGAAAGGGCGTCCGAGCTTGTGAACCATCTTGTCATCCTTGAAGTGGCTGCTTTATGAGGAAATTTTAACCAAGCTTACCAAGCAAAACATGTTATGACTCGCAACTCGGATAAAAGGGCCAATTGAGATCGGTTAAATGTGAGTGAAACCACTTTCAGTGCTACTGAAACAGGCGAAGATGGGTTGAAAATAGATCAAACAAGGCAGAGGTAAATCATGTTGTTAGAGCCCGAAAATAGTGCCAAAGCACGTCAGTTGTTGAACCAGAGTATGGCACTGGTGTTGGCGGGAGGACGTGGCAGTCGCCTGAAGCAGTTGACCGACAACCGCGCCAAACCGGCCGTCCATTTCGGCGGCAAGTTCCGCATCATCGATTTTGTACTCTCCAACTGTATCAACTCGGGGATCCGCCGCGTGGGGGTGGTGACTCAGTACAAATCCCACAGCCTGCTGCGCCATCTGCAATCAGGCTGGTCTTTCCTGCGCTACCAGATGAACGAGTTCATCGATCTGCTACCTGCCCAGCAACGGGTGGACGAGGTGCACTGGTATCGCGGTACTGCCGATGCCATCTATCAGAACGTCGACATCATTCGCGACTACGGCCCCAAATACATAGTGGTGCTGGCGGGGGATCACATCTACAAGATGGACTACGCCGCCATGCTGCTCGATCACGTGCGTCTCGGCGCCAAGGTCACGGTAGCCTGTATCGAGGTGCCGCGCGCCGAGGCGTCAGCCTTCGGTATCATGGATATCGACGAGCAGCGCAAGATCCGCGCCTTCGTGGAAAAACCGGCCAACCCGCCCGCCATGCCGGGATGTGATGATCGCTCCCTTGCTTCCATGGGGATCTACATCTTCGAGGCGGAGTACCTCTACCAGCTGCTGGAGGAAGACATTCTCAATCAGGACTCCAAACATGACTTCGGAATGGATGTGATCCCCCGCATCGTGGAGGAGGGGCTGGCCTTTGCTCACCCCTTCAACATGTCCTGTGTCGGGGCGCGCGAGGGACAAAAGCCCTACTGGCGTGATGTAGGTACCCTGGATTCATTCTGGGAAGCGAACATGGACCTCGCCTCCGTGTTGCCCGAGCTCGATATTTACGATCAAAACTGGCCTATCTGGACCAGCCAGACCCTGACGCCACCCGCCAAGTTCGTGCAGGACAGAAATGGCCAGCACGGCATGACCATCAACTCCATGTTTGCCGGCGGAACCATCGTCAGCGGTTCGTTCGTGCTTAACTCGGTGCTCTTTACCAACGTGCGGGTGCACTCCTTCTGCACCCTTGATCAGGCAGTCATCTTCCCGGGGGTCGAGATCGGTACCGGCTGCCGTCTGCGCCGGGTGGTGGTGGACAAGGGCTGCAAGGTACCCGACGGGTTGGTGGTTGGCGAGAATGCCGATGAGGATGCACGCCGCTTCTATCGCTCCGAGCAGGGCATTGTGCTGGTGACCAAGGAGATGTTGGACAAGCTGGGTTAACACCGGGTGAATTAATTGAAGTGCCCTGAAATGAAGAGTCAGACGCTGTAATGCAAAGGGAGCCATCAAGGCTCCCTTTTTCATCCGGGTGAATGGTGCGGATTACTCACTGACCACCGCTTTGGCGGCCATCACCATGGCGGTGCCGTGCTTGCCACCGGCCGCGGTCACTTGCGGGACGCCATCTTCATCGGTATCACCACCGGCGCCCTCGATGACGTTCTCGCCGGAGTCGCCGACCCACTCGGCCATCTGCATGCCGCCGTTGACGGTGCCGCGGAACCAGCTGACGTACTGACCGGTCAGCTTGGCCAACTCCAGCTCGGGTGCTTTTTCTGCCCCTTCATTGCGCAGGTTCAGCATGGCAGAACGCAGCGCGCCCGAGATGGTAGCCTGGGTCCAGGGGGTGTATTCACCCTGTTTGCCTGCCAGCCAGGTGCCCGCTTTGGCACTGAAATAGGCCTTGTCGGCAGCGATAAACAACTCGCGCGCAGCGGTGCGGTACTTGGCATCGGAAGTCGCGAGGAACGCAGCGGTCAGGCCGCGGATAGCGGCAAACTGGGCATCAACGGATTGCGCCTTGTCTACCTTGCCACCCAGTGTCAGACCATCGTGTACCAGCCCGTTGCTTCCCTTGAGATTGGCAAGGATGAAATCGGCCTGCTTGCGGATAAGCTCGAGAGCCTGCTTACCCTGCTTGGTCTTGAGGTTCAGCTCGCCGTTGTCGCCAGCGGCGTAACCGACCGGCAGCGCATCCTGAGCGCGCTGGAAGATCTGCAGGGCGACCAGGGCGTAAGCGGCGTCAAAGGTGGTGACGTGCTTGCCCTGTTTGCCTGCCTGCCAGCTGTCGACCAAGGTGCCAGCCTTACCATCAAAGTGCAGGGCGGTCAGGTTTTTGAAGGTAAAGCTGGAGAGGTTGAGCGCCAGCGAGAAGGCGTCGCTGCCTGCAACAGCCTTGCCCAGATCATTGGCCTGGTTGGCCTTGGGTGTTGCAGCAAACGGCTCGCCGTCAAACACGGCGTGGAAGGCCGGATTCTGGTTGGTGTTGGCCGAGCGCTGGTCGCTGAAGGCGTAGAACTCGGAGAGCGGCCACAGCATCATCCAGGCATCGCGTAGCCGGGCTGAGCTATCCACTACGTCGAGTTTGCCGATAGCGCCAACGTCATTCTTGTCGGTCTCGGTCACTTTCACCTGATGGGGGAAGTAGATAACGCCCTTGGCCGGATCATACTGCGGGGTGATCTTGGCTCCCAGTTGTTTGCCATCGAAGCCGAGCTGGTTCTGCATGATGGTCAGCTTGTCGATGGATTGTTCGGTCAGCATCATGCCGTTGAAGCCGTCGGCGGCGGAGACGCCGAGCTTGTGCTTGCCATCCTGATCCATGGTGGCGGAGGCGGCTTCAACCTCTTCATCGCTCTCGGCCACATGCATGCCGCCGAGGAAGTCCTGGGACCACATGACCTCTTTAAGCAGGATGCCGCCCACAGCAGCCGGTACCAGCAGGTTGTCACTGCCGCTCCAGCGCAGGGTGGTGTAGTCGCGGAAGTAGGCCGGAACCTGGGTCTTGACAGTTTTCTCGACACCTTTGGCGGTCTTGATGGTGATCTGGTCACCATTGACCGGAGTGGTATTCACAGCCTCGGCAAACTCCGGGTTGGCGGAGGCGTAGGGCAGGGAGAGGGGATACATGCCTTGCGGGATCTCGTCAGCCGGGAAGCCAACTGCCTCCGCCATGGCCATGACCCGTTTGCCGAGATCTGCCATGGTGCCGCCACGGGCCAGGTTTTGCGGCCCGTTCACCAGATGGGGGCCCATGCCGGACTGATAGTTGAGGGCGTACATCGCCTCTTCGGAATATTCATAGGATTCGATGCCGGCGGCGAAGTCGAACGGGGTCGGTTCATCGGCGCGATTGGCATCCAGCACGTCCAGATCCAGCCCCAGCGCTTCGGCCAGCGGCTCGCCGGAGAGTTCGAATTCGGTATAGGCCAGCATGTTGGCGGCGGTGTTGAAAGTCTTGTCTTCAACCTTGACGGCTGCGTGTGCGATGCCACTCACCAGAGCACAGGCAACGGCTTGTACCAGAACGGTTTTTCTCATGTCCCTTTTCACCATTGGTTTTATTATTGACGCTTCTCATGACGAATCTAAATGAGAATGGTGTGCATTATGCTCTGTTCGCACCGGGTTGAGAAGCAAAAAACCGCCCGGCACCTTGTCTGGGAAACAGGACAAGAGGCCGGGCGGTTTGAACAACAAAGGTGAGGGGGGAGAAATTGCCTGATCAGAGTACCTTGAGAGGGATCACCAGACGGCCCGGCTCTACCTTGAGATCTTCGACCTTCTCCTTGATCCTCGCTTCGTTTTTACGGCTGCTGTCGAGGCGATAGACCGGTGTCTGCGACAGGAAGAGGGAGAGTGACTGATTGAAGGTGGGCAGGATAGGGGTCAATGCGGCACCTATGTTGGCCGGATCGGTCTGCACCGAGACCAGTTCGAGATCACGCAGGTAGATAGCACCCTGATCGGCTACATATTCCGGGCGGGCGCTCAGGGCAAAACGAACCTTCATCTGCTGGCTGCCAAGGGGGCTGCTTACCTGCAGGTCGCCGGCAGCATCGAGTTCGATGCGATCAGGTTGCTTGCGGCCGATACGGCTTTGCATCTCGTCAAGACGGATCTTGCTCGACATGATGCCGGGGATCCCCAGCTGTTTTTCAAAAGAGACCTGCTTTTTGAGGTACTGATTGATTTCGGCTTCGCTGACGTTGTACTGGGTCAGTGAGCAGGCCGCCAGCAGCAGGGCGAGGGGGAGTAACAACAGCTGTTTCAGCATGAGAGGTTCCGGTTGGTCAACATAATGGGGCGTATCTTACGCGATAACCCGCCCCGGGCGGGAGTCTGGTGACTAGGTTGTTGTGAGGGGCATCTCTGTGGTTGTCTTTTGCCTGTGACGGGGTTCATCATCGAACAGCCGGTTCGGGTCTAGGAGGAGATGTGATGGGCAGTCTGACGAGATATGGATGCAGGTGGCTGCTGTGGCTCTGCTGTATGGCGGGGATATGGAGTTCACCTTCGTGGGCCGAGGTGAAGGTGATCCCGGTGTTTGAGGCGCAGGCCGCGGTGCAAACCCTCAAGGAGATTTATCCCCGGCTAGGGGTGAGTGCCATGGGTAATCAGCTGGTGCTGAGCGGGACGCCAGCC